>JAQUYJ010000087.1 GCA_028691905.1 Bacilli bacterium | reverse complement strand
TATTGACCGGAACCACTGCGGATGGCATCATCCATGGACCGGAAACCGTCAGTGAAAAAACGACCAATGTTACCATGAACAATAATTACAGTGCAGCTTTTTCGAGTTATCGTTTTGGCTGGTTCTATAATGTTGACGGATTGGAAATGATTGGAAACAGTATTACCTGTACTACAGCCTATGATTTTCTTAATGTCGGCGGCTTTATTAAAGGAACCGTTACAATCAGCGGTAACACCTATATTAACTCACTGCAGAGTTTCCTGTATGTAAAAGGTGTGGGTGTAATGAACGCCACAATCGAAGGAAACTATGTTGAAAGCACTGCCAATACAGTTATTGACTTCAGAAACATGTTTGAAGACGGAGATGTGACATTCACTATCCGCTACAATGTTTTTGTTGAAGCAGGTACAGGATGGTGCCCAATTCGAATTCGAACTGCCGGATATGACAGCAATGATTCGATTGCAATAAATGTTGAATTCAACCAGTTTATTGACAGTTACTATCCCGATGGCAGCAGTTATAACTTTATTGAAAATCCATCACTTGCTACTGCTGTTGATCCATTTGTAAAGATTTATACAATCGGTCGTAACTACTATGAAGTAAATGGCAGCGCAATTACAGAACTTGTCGACAGTCATTTTACCAACGCTGCAATTACGTATGATACAGCCTATGCGCTGCGAAGTGAAGTGCCTGTTTATGAAGTGGAGGATGAAGTGAAACCTACTGCTATTCAGATTACAAATAAAATAACAGAAATTGATGCTTTTGCGAACCATCAAATTCTCTTTAAAATCACTCCAAGTGATGCAACCAATAAAAAAGTTGCTTTTGTTTCCAGTGATGTTACTGTAGCAACAGTCAGTTCAGCCGGATTGGTAAGTGCAAAAAGCGGTGGAACCTGTACCATTACTATTTACAGTATGGCAGACAATACAGTTTTGGATTCATTTACTATTGAAGTAATTCCTGTTGAGCGGATTGAAGCCCGATATGAAGGCAATGCGGTACTTAAAGTAGGAGATAATGTTCAACTTGAAACAAACTATTTTGGACCGGATACAAGTGTGACTTTGACATATACCTCCTCCAACACTGAGATTGCAACGGTAAGTTCTGATGGTCTTGTCAGCGCTGTTGCTCCGGGAACAGTACTCATCACTATTCAGTATGGTGATATCCAGGCTATTGTTGGATTCACTGTCGTCAGTGCAACCACTCCACTCAGTGATATTCTACAGGCTTTTGCTGATGCCAACAACGGAATTGTTGAAGATCGGACAATCGTATATATTGGAAGCGATGACGGTTCAGCTGATTATCCTCATGATATCTATAATGCAGCAAGTGATTACTGGTCTGCAGTACTTCCTGCAGTTACTGCAAACATGCTTTCCACTACTGCACCAAACTATGATGGCCGAACAATGGAATCCCTTGAATTCATCGTTATTCATGATACAGCCGGTTCGGGTTCAACTTCTACTGCTTGGGCTAATTCGCACTGGTGTACCAATCCAACCAACAATATTTCATCATGGCATTATACAATCGGAAATGATGGAATCTACCAACAATTGGAAGATGAAATGGTAGGATGGCATGCAGGAGACGGTACAGAATGGGGAACTACAACAACTCTGTATGATACCGGTGTTCCTTATGAAGGTGACCGTCCAACTGTAACATTGGGAACCGATGGGTATTTCTATATCAACGACAAGAAAACATTGGTTCTTGCTCCAAGTGGGAGTACTGCCATAAACACACTTGGTATGGTTTGTTTTATTGGAGACAATGGCAATTATGTCATTCCAACTACACATGTTACTTCGGGTTATGGTCAAGTGATAGCTGCCCGTGGTGGAAACCTGAATGGAATCGGAATTGAAACTGCAGTCAATATGGGAAGCGATGTTTACCTGACTTGGCAGATGACTGCGAAATTTGTCGCTGAACTGCTTGTTGAGCATGATTTGACTCCGGACCGTGTATGGTTCCATAATAATTTTGCCAATAAACCTTGTCCGAGAAGTATGATGACTTCCAATCATGTGGATGAATTTTTGGAAATGGTATACATGGAATACGAAGTTTTAAAGAATTTTGCTGATTACACAATTACATTTACCAGTTCCAATCCGGATATTATCGACAACAGCGGCCGTATTGTTGCTGCACCGGATTATACTACCAATGTAACTTATACAGTAACTGTTGAAAAATCAGGTGTTCAAGAAAGTATTACTTTGAATACTTTGGTTGTAGGTAAATATAATTAACAAAATAATCCCATTGCGAAAACCGCAATGGGATTTGTCTTTTGTGAATGGAAGCAAAGAAAAACAGTTTTTAAAAAAGTACTCTTTTGGTTAAAAAGAGTACTTTTTATTAATGAAGCAGATTTTTCAAACGGATAAATAATATATTGTTTTCAAGATGGACATGGGTGAAAGTATTACCTTCCAATGCTTCCAGTGCCTGATATGTTTTCAGATAAGTACTACAGGCATCATCAGGAATAAGATAATGGTTGGTAGTGCTTCGAAATTTTCGCAGTAATTCACCAGTAGCATCATGTTCTTTTTCCAGTTCGGCAATGATTTGGACAGCTTCTTTTAAGTCTTCCTGTTTATTTGTATTTAAAAACCGTTCAATTGCCGGGTATTGGATTGTTTCTTCTTTAATCAAATGAAGATCCAATTCATTCTTTAATTGGTGAAAGTAATGATACACTTCCATTAATTCGGGATGGTTTTTGCCATGAACGCGAAGAATCGTTTTCACTAAATCGCTTATTTTTGGAAGATTGGTATGCAGAAAAGCGTGATGTTCCTGTAAGATGTGATTAACGAGCAGATTAATCGGAGCCTGATACCAATCAGCAGTTGAAGTATTTTTCATGTCGCTGTAATAAGTGTTCAATGCAAGCAATACTTCCGATAAATCAAAACCTTCTTCCAAACTTGCAGTTTGGAGTGTCCTGCCTCCGCCACAGCAATAGTCAATATGGAATTGCTGGAATATTTTTTCTGCGGCAGGGAATTGTACGACAATTTCACCGAGTTTATTTTCTTTTTGAAATTTCATTTATTATCACCTCTTTTTAGATTATAACATACCTTTTCTTTTCTGTCATAATATATACTTTTTGAAATAATCTTGTATGTATAGTAATTCAAAATGAAATATGATAAAATATTAACGAGAATGAACAGAAATAAGGTGGTAATGTAATGTTGTGAAACGGATAGTGTTAATAATTGTAAAAGTAATAATATGTCTCATAGGTGGAATGTTTATTGTTTTCTCTTTTGATTCCTTTTCTTCAGACAATCCTTTTCTTACGAATCTTTTGGCTTTTCTCATTCATTCCGGATTTGGATGGATACTGTTGGCAGCAACCTTTCTGCTTCGGAAAAGGTCATTGCTTCTGGGGGGTTTTTATCTGGCAGGAGCCTGTTTCTTTTTCTTCTTTTTTGATGTATATAAAAATATAGGAAAACATTTATATGTATTCTTAATATTCGTTACGCCTTTATTGCTTGGTGGTGTCATCCATATTGTTTCAGCAAGCAAAGAAAAAAAAGGAAAAGGCATTTCACTTGCTTAAAATAACAAATTTGTTATAATAGAAGGGTAAGGAGTTGATAATTATGAATGAAAAAATGGTAAAAGCAATGAACAAGCAATTGAATTTTGAATTGGAATCTGCTCATGTTTATTTGGCGATGCAGAATTATTTTGCAGCGATGTCTTTAACAGGATTTGAACATTGGTTCAATGTACAATATAAGGAAGAAGTAGAACATGCTGAAAAGTTTATGGAATATTTGAATGACCGGGGTGAAAGAGTGGAAGTGACCGGGTTTCCCAGTCCTAAAAATGAATTCAGCTCTGTTTTGGAAGTGTTGGAAACTTCCCTAAATCATGAAAAAGAAGTAACAAGAAGGATTCATGCTTTAATGGATCTCGCAATTGAATTAAAAGATTACCCTTCAATGAGTCTGTTGCAGTGGTATGTAGATGAACAGGTGGAAGAGGAAGCCAATTTTTCGATGCTCATTGATAAAGTGAAAATGATGGATGGAAAAGGCCTGTATATGCTGGATCGTGAATTAGGCAAAAGAGAAGAATAAGATAGTATTGATTAAAACAAAAGTATTGCTCCCGGGCAATACTTTTTTATATTGAATAACAGTATAAAAAATGTTACAATAGACGTGAGATCTTTTTGAAAACAGGATCAAAAGAAAGAGTATGGTATGAAAGAAAAATTGGATGAAATTGCCCGGAAGTGGGATACCTCCGGTGCGGTATTGGTTTTAAGAGAAAATACATTTATTCATGAAAATGTATATGGATTCAGTGACCGTGAAAACAAAAAGAAAATCAACGAAAAAGATACATTTGCCCTGTCTTTGCGTTCTCCTTTCTTTTTGGGACTTGCCTTGTTTATTTTGGTAGATCAGGGTCGTATCGATTTGGATGAACGTTTGCATAAATTTATTCCGGAATATCCTTATTCCGATCAAATCACAGTTGAAAATCTTCTGTTTCACACCAGTGGTATAATGGATTACTTTTATTCCCATACCATGTTGGAACTGCAGAAGGATGAGGACTACAAAATATTAACAGTGGAAGAAAAATTCCGAACGGAGCGCATTCTTTACGAGCAGAATGTCAGTTTTGAAGAAGTATTTGATATCGTAAAAGACAAACCACTTGATTTTTTGCCGGGACAGAGAGACTATGATTGGAGTTTAACCAATATTATTTTTCTTATTGAGGTTGTGAAAAGAATCAGTGGAATGGATATTTTTGCTTTTCTGAAGCAAGAAGCT
>JAQUYJ010000086.1 GCA_028691905.1 Bacilli bacterium | reverse complement strand
TTGGGGAAGGAAGATGCTCCTGAAACTAGGTTGGTTCCGGAAGAAGAACGCAGAGATCTCAATCAAATGTTACTAAAAATTATCGTCCTAAGTAAAGACGGGGATAAAGTAAAGGTGAACCTGCCGCTAGGACTGGTCCGAGTCGGTTTGGAAATCGGAATGCAGACACCGCAGCTGTCCGGAAGCAACGCATTAAAGACCATTGATTTCGAGCAGGTTCTGAAAATGGCTGAACAGGGCATGATTGGAAAAATTGTTGAAGTCGAAAGCGCTGACGGGGATACTGTTGAAGTATATATAGAATAGTATGAAAATATTAGTGAAAAGTCCGAATGAAAGAACGATTCGTTTGCGAATCCCCAATTTTCTTGTAACAACCAATTGTTTTGTTGCGATGATCTGTCAGAAGATCCAGGATAATCCCCTATCCAAAGATCAAATAAAACAAATCAGCAAGGCATTAAGGGAATCTTATCGGTATTTTAAAAAATTGGAAATGATCAATGTAGAAGATCATGATGGGACTGTAGTCAGAATAAGGCTATAGTCCTTTTTCAAGCAAAGGATTTGAAAAAAAACCGCTTCTGTAATATAATAATAGTAAGAAGGAAGGAGCGTAATAGGATCTATTACAAACAGTAAATATGAAAATAGGATTAATAGGATTAGGAAAAATGGGTTATAATTTGGCTTTGAACCTTCATGATCATCATCATGAAGTTTTCTGTTATAACCGCAGTCCCGAAAAAACAAAACAAATCGAGCAGGAAGGCCTCGTTGGAACCTATTCATTAAGTGAATTGGTGGATTCCCTTCCCAAACCCCGAATCATCTGGATGATGATTCCCGCCGGAAAAGCAGTTGATGACATGATTGATCAACTCATCCCCTTACTCGCTGAAAATGATATTCTGATTGATGGAGGAAATTCCAATTATAAAGATACCCTTCGCCGTTATGCTTATCTACTGGATAAGCACATTCATTATGTTGATGTGGGAACCAGTGGCGGTATCAGCGGAGCCAAAAACGGTGCCTGTATGATGATAGGAGCGGAAGATGAAATATTCAGTGTGATTGAACCTTTTATAAAAGATGCCTGTGTTGATAAGGGATATTATCATACCGGAAAAAACGGAAGTGGGCATTACGTAAAAATGATCCACAACGGTATTGAATATGGCATGCTTCAGGCAATTGCAGAGGGTTTCGAAATCTTTGAACACAGTCAATTTGATCTTGATTATCAGCAAATAGCCCGTGTATTTAATCACGGCTCCGTTATTAGGGGATGGTTGATGGAATTAATGGAATCTGCATTTGAAAAAGATCCTAAGCTCGAAACAATCAAAGGACAAATCAATTCATCCGGTGAAGGCTTATGGACTGTTCAGGAAGCACTTGATTTGCGGGTTCCTGCTCCCGTTATTACTTCTTCTTTATTTGTACGGTACCGTTCCTATCAAGATGACACTTTCTCTGGTAAAGTAATCGCTGCTCTTCGCAATGAATTCGGCGGTCATCAAGTCACAAAGAAATGAGACTGCGATGAGAAATACATTTGTTATATTTGGGGGAACCGGTGATCTGACAAATCGGAAATTGCTTCCCGCATTCTTTCATTTACTGGAGGAAGAAAAACTTCCTCAGGAAATGGAAATCGTAATTATAGGCAGACGCCCTTACAGCCAAGAACAGTATTTGGCTCAGTTGGAAACGATTCTTTCCCCAAAAATCATCCAGAACAGCATCTGGAAGAAACTGCAATCTCATTTATATTATTATCAAATGAACTATGAGAACAAAGAAGAATATCCTTCCTTAGAACAGTTTTTATCAAGTGTGGATGAAAAACATCATACCAATCATCAGCGTATATATTATCTGGCAGTTGCACCAGAATATTTTGCTCCCATAGTGGATTATTTAGAAGAAAACAAATTGCTGCATCCTGTACAGGGCTATCCAAAAGTGGTGATTGAAAAACCATTTGGAAAAGATCTGAATTCCGCAAGTTATCTAAACGGAAAGATTGTTTCCCGCTTTAAAGAAGAAAATACTTATCGGATTGATCATTACCTGGGAAAAGAAATGTTGCAGAACATTATGGTCATTCGCTTCGCAAATGCCCTGTTTGAACCGATTTGGAATAAAGATTTTATCGAACAAATCCAAATATCTTCCCTTGAAACAATTGGAATAGAAACCAGGGGTGATTATTACGAAAAATCCGGAGCGACAAGGGACATGGCTCAAAGCCACCTTCTCCAACTTCTTTCCCTCGTTGCTATGGAAAAGCCAGCATCCCTTTCCAGCGATGCAATTCGGGATGAAAAAGTAAAGGTGCTCAATCGACTAAAACGCTATCCCGAAGAAGAAATCCATCACCATATTGTACGGGCACAATATCAGAGTTATCGTCAGGAACCAAAAGTATATTCTGAATCCTCGACTGAAACTTACTTTGCTCTTCATGCAACAATTGACAATCCCAGATGGAGTGGTGTTCCCTTCTTTATCCGTACAGGAAAAAAGGCGGCAAAAAAAGAAACAGAAATAATCATCCAATTCAAGGCAATAAAAAATGGATTGTATCCTGAAGTAGTAAATCTTCCCAATTTCCTAGTTATTAAAATTCAACCATCTGAGGGTATTTTCTTCCAGTTCAACGCAAAAAAACCCGGTACACAGTCATTAATTGTTCCTGTGCAAATGGATTTTTGTCAGAACTGTCAAACTGGAATAAATTCTCCCGAAGCATATGAGCGTTTATTATTTGATGTGATTCGTGGGGATGCTACTTTATTTGCCCGGTGGGATGAAGTCAAATCATCGTGGGAATTCATTGATTCCATCATGACGCATTGGGCGAATCATCCTGAAACCTTATCATTTTATCCCGATAACACATGGGGACCGATTGCCAGTGATGAATTAATGCGACAATGGGGTTATCAATGGATTAATTTAGGAGAAAAAGAATGAAATTATATGATATTTCCATGACAATTCAAGAAAATATGATGGTGTACAAAAATAAAACGGAAAAAATTCCTGTCATAACAAATTCCAGCAACTTTTCAAACAGCAGCAGTTATGAAAGCAACTTAATGATGAATCTCCATACAGGCACCCATATTGATGCTCCCCTTCATATGATAGAAAAGGGGCAAACGACGGACCATTATCCTCTTTCCCTGTTTTTATCGAGTTGTGTTGTTTTGGACTTTACAGCCAACCAGGAAAAGATAACACGGTCAGACTTAGAAAAACAGCAAATTCCAAAAAACCATTTTGTTCTGTTGAAGACAAAAAATTCGTGGGATGATCAATTTCAGTCCGATTTTATTTATCTAGACAAATCAGGTGCTGAATTTCTCGAAGAAAACAATGTCCTCGGCGTAGGAATAGATGCGTTGGGAATTGAAAGAAACCAGCCCTATCATGAAACACATAAAATATTATTGTCGCGTCATATTCCCATTCTTGAAGGATTACGCTTAAAAGAAGTTCCGGCAGGGGAATATATTCTTCACGCTCTGCCGTTGAAAATCGCAGGAGTGGAAGCTGCACCGACACGGGCTGTCCTTATAACGAAATAAAACACACCTCACCATAGATTTATGAACCAAAAAATGGTACAATATGGTGAGGTGTTTTTTTATGAAAATCTTATTAGTTGGAATCAATGCGAAATTCATTCATCCCAATCTGGCTATTCGTTTATTACAGGCAAATACAACTTTTCCCATTGATCTGATGGAGTGGACAATAAAAGATGATCCTCAAACAATAGCCAATGCAATCTTGCAGGAAAAACCGGATGTAGTTGGTATCAGCTGCTACATATGGAATATTGAATCCGTAAAGGAGCTTCTTTTGCTTCTTCGGAAGAACACTTCTTCTTTTATACTGTTGGGTGGTCCTGAAGTATCCTTTAATCCACTTCATTACATCCATACCTATCACGTCAATGCCATTCTTTGTGGAGAAAGTGAACTCAGTTTTCCGCTTTTATTAAATGCTATTCAACAAAACCTTTCCTTTCAAGATATTCCAGGCCTTGTCACCGGCAATCTGTTCCAGGCTCCGACCTTTGTTAAAGACTTGCATCTAGTACAGTCCCCTTACTATCTTCCCTGTGATTATACTAAAAAAATTGTATATATGGAAACATCCCGGGGCTGTCCCTTTCATTGTTCATACTGTTTAGCTTCCCTGGAAAATCATGTTCGTTTTTTTGATATGGATCGAGTTAAAAAGGATCTTTTATACCTGTTTCAACAGGGAGCCAAAACCTTTAAATTTCTTGACCGCACTTTTAATGCAGACATAAAGCGAGCAAAAGATTTGTTTTCTTTCCTTATTGAAAATCATCCCGAGGACAGTGTATTTCAATTTGAAATTACAGGGGATATCTTTCCTGCTTCTCTTATTGATTTTATCAACGAGTCTGCTCCAGCCCATTTATTCCGTTTTGAAATTGGTATTCAGTCCATCTATGAAAAGACAAATCGTCTGATTGATCGAAAGCAAAACACTGCAACCCTGTTTGCAGCAATAAAACAATTAACTGAGGGCGGTAAAGTCGATTTACACCTTGATTTGATTGCTGGCCTGCCCAATGAGAATCTATCCCAATTCGAAAATAGTTTCAATAAAACAATTGCTTTCAAACCAAAAGAATGTCAATTGGGATTTTTAAAAATATTAAAAGGAACCAAATTGGAGCAGGAAATAAAAAAATATGGTTACGAAGTAAACCAATTCGCTCCCTATGAAATAATTAAAAATGACGTATTGTCAGAAGAAGATATCGCACAAATTCATCTGGTTGAAAAGGTCGTTGATAAATGCTATAACACCGGTTACATGAAAAAAACGATGAGTTACCTAATTGATCACTGCCCTTCCTTTTTTCAATTTTGTTTGGA
>JAQUYJ010000085.1 GCA_028691905.1 Bacilli bacterium | reverse complement strand
GATTTTCCCGAATTGATTGGAATAGTAAACAAAGTGTTTTATGCTATTTCGGATATGGAAAAAATGGCCATTTCCAACAAATGGATTTACCTGGAACAAGAAATAGACTATGGACCATTGCTTCAGGCCCTGCTTGTAATTGGAGCATTAATCATCGTTGGCTATGGTGTATCCATTTATTGGATCCGCCGTCTTCAAAATGAAGTACAGAAAAGAAAACTGATTCAAGTTGATCTGGAAAAGGCAAAAACAGAAGCGGATGAAGCAAATCAGTTTAAATCCAGTTTTGTTGCACGGATGTCCCATGAAATCAGAACCCCTCTTCATGCCATAATGGGGATGACTTACCTATTAAAAAAGGCCGCCCCCACCCCTACCCAAAATATGTTAACCAACAGGATAACCCAGGCATCAAACAATATGCTTAATATTGTCAATGATATCCTTGATTTCTCCAAAATTGAAGCCGGAAAAGTAGAATTGGAAAAAGTAAGTTTTTCTCTTGATCAACTCCTGTATCAGGTACTGAACATTGTCATGATTAAAGTAGTGGAAAAAAAATTGGAAATAGTACTGGATAGAAATCCCCATTATCCTGACTGGTATGTCGGTGACCCAAAAAGGATCGAACAAATCCTATTAAACTTGCTTAACAATGCTGTGAAGTTTACTGATTACGGTAGAATAATGCTAACTATTCATTACATAGTTGGAGAAAAAGAACCGTCTATTCAGTTTATCATTGAAGATACCGGAATGGGAATGGAAGAAGAGCAAATGAAAAATTTGTTTCAACCGTTTGTTCAGGGCGATACCAGCATCAATCGGCGGTTCGGAGGATCCGGACTGGGATTGTCAATCGTTAAAAACCTGGTCGACCTGATGAATGGTACGATTTCTGTTTCCAGTAAAATAGGAGAAGGAACAAAATTCATCATTCACCTGCCCCTGCCGGTTGATACCGAAAAAAAAGTCGAAACAGTTCAAATAATCCAACCCATTATTCTTTTTGTTCAATCAGAACAGGATGAAACCAGAATGACAGCCATCCTCCAGGCTGCCAGTCTACCCTATCAAACAGTTCATTCCTTCCAGGAATGGAACAGGTTATCCCCAACAAACACCGCTATCATCGACTATACCTGGCTTGAGGAAACGGGATGGAAAAATATAAGTGATAATTGGATTGTCATTATTCCGATGGAAAATCAGGAATTATTCAATAAATGCAGTCAGAACAAGATTAAATCGATAATTGAAAAGCCGATAATACCTTCCTATGTTATTCAGGCTATTACAGAATCAAAAAAAATGGACAATAAAGCAGCTGATAAAGAAGAACAGCAGTGGAGCAATGAAAAATATTTGATTCTGGTTGCTGAAGATAATTTAACCAATCAATTCATTATTCAAAGCATATTAAAACAAATAGAAGTAAAAGTATTAATGGCTGCAGACGGTACAATCGCTTTGGAATTGTTTAAAAAGTACAAAGGCAGCATTGATTTAATCCTGATGGATTTACACATGCCGAATATGAACGGATATGAAGCAGCCCAGGAGATTAAAAAGATTGATGCCGATATTGATATAATGGCGATGACAGCAGATATCATTTCCGGTGTCAAAGAACACTGTGAACAATGCGGTATTCATTATTATATTAGTAAACCATACAACCCTGATCAATTATTAAGTCTGGTTAAAGAAATTCTATTAAAGAAAAGAAAGAAAAAACTCTTGGATATATCAAGTGGAATGAAAAATTTGGGTGATAATCCTTCTCTTTATAATCAGGTTCTTCAACTGTATTATACAGAAAACCAAGCTTTTTTAGAGCAACTGGAACCGTTAATAAACAATAAGGACTATCAAGCAGCAGCAAAGAGTATTCATAAATTAAAAAGCAGTACCGGAAGCATTGGTGCAAAGGCAGTATATGAGCAGCTTGTTTTGCTGCAGCAGCAACTGCAAGCAGAGCAGGAAGAAGAAATTATGCCCTCATTGGCGATATTCAAAACTTCATTTAAACAATTATTGCAGGAAATAGAAAAGAATTTATATTTGGATTCAATCCGTTAAAGGAGGCAAACAATGCCAACCACTATTTTAATTGTTGATGATTCATTGGTAGACCGAATGATTATTGAGAATATGCTTCAGGACTACCGTGTATTAACAGGCTGTGATGGGTTGGAAGCAATAGAACTACTCAATACCCACCCGGAAATTGAATTAGTCATTTTGGACATTAATATGCCCAACATGAATGGATTTGAAGTGTTGACCATACTAAAAGACAATCCCAAATACAGTCATGTTCGTGTTATTATTCTGACTAATTTTGATGAAGTTGATAATGAAGTAAAGGGATTGCAATTGGGAGCAGTCGATTATATTCGAAAACCAATCAACATGGAAAGTCTGAAAGTAAGGATTGTCATTCATTTGAACCTGCTGCGCATGCAAAAAATTGTGGAATCCATGTACGATGAAAAAAATCAACTGTACAATGCCATCTTTCATCAGGCTCCGGTAGGAATATCAGTAGCCTATTATGATGTTGCGTCCGATAACAAGGAAGCGATTTTAATCAATCCAAAGTATGAAGAAATTGTCGGAAGAAGCAAAGCAGAGCTTATCGAAACAGGTTGGGCCAGTTTTACCCATCCTGATGATTTAGAGATGGATCTACAGCTTTTTCATCAAGTGCTCCGTGAAGAGATTAATCATTATTCACTGGAAAAGCGAATGATTCGACCGGACGGTACCATAGTTTGGGTATATATGGTTGTAGCTCAATTCAAAATTGGTCAACAAAAAAAGAATATCTGTATCATGCAGGATATTACGAAACGAAAAGAATTGGAAATTGCATTAAAAAAGAGCGAAAAAAGCAAATCCATCCTTTTATCCCATCTCCCCGGAATCATCTATCGTATTGATTTCAAGGACAACTTGAAAATTGAATACCTGTCAGAAAATTGTTTTGATTTAACTGGTTTTACTGCAAAAGAATTAATGGCTAATCCCGATATTTACTTTCTTCATTTGATTAAAGAAAATCATCGTGTACTATTAGACAAAAAACGAACACATGATTTGGAAAATAAAATCCCTTATGAATATGAATATGAGATTATCACGGGAACCAAAGAAAGTAAATGGGTTTTGGAATTAGGGCAGGGTATTTACAATGAAGAGGGTGTTTTAGAGGCTGCTGAAGGAATGATTTTGGATATTCATGATCGGAAAATGATGGAAAACCGATTGAAATTCTTTAATGATCACGATGAATGGACAGGCCTGTACAATCAAAAATATCTATTGAAATTACTGGAAAAAGAACAGTCCAAAACAGTGCCGTACAACAGAGCTTTAATTGGTATTAATGTCAGTATGTTACATTTGCTTGCCATTACATATGGCATTCAATACAGTCTTGATTTGGTGAAAAAGATTGCCAATCAATTATTGAAGCTTTGTGGCGATACGGTAAAATTATTTCACACAAATGAATATCGTTTTGCTTTCTTCTTAAATTATCATTACACCAAACAGGAACTGAATGATTTTTGCGCTAAAGTGTACCAGATACTGGAAGCCATCCTTGGTGTAGAACGGATTACTGCTCAATTAGGAGTATTGGAAATACAACCCGATCTATGCTCACCACCGGAACAATTACTGAGAATGATGTTGATTACATCAGAAATCGAGCAGGATTTGAAAATGACGAATCCTTTTGTTCGCTATTTTGATATGAAAATGCAGGAACAGGTATATCGAAAAGAAAAGATTGAAAGCGAAATGAATGAAATCATTAATACCTTCCACGATGAACGGTTATTCTTATTGTTTCATCCGATACTTGATATAAAAGTAAATAAAATTCATGGATTTGAAGCACTGGCACGTATGCAGTCACCCGAACTGGGGATTGTTTCCCCGGTCGAATTTATACCAATTGCTGAAAAAACAAAATTAATCATTCCGATTGGTGAAAAAATCATTCAACAGTCACTTCAATTTTTGAAAGAACTTCACGAAAAAGGGCATAAAGAAATGGAGATATCAATCAACATTTCCGCAATCCAATTATTGAGTGATGGATTTTATAATCAATTTATCCATACGTTAGAAAAGGAACAAATCAACAAAAATAAAGTAATATTGGAAATAACAGAATCTATTTTTGCTCCTGACTATGAAGAAATAAATACTATTCTGAATCAATTTCGGGAGTATGGCCTGCAGATTGCCATCGATGATTTTGGAAAAGACTACTCCTCTCT
Organism: Bacilli bacterium; assembly: GCA_028691905.1. GTDB lineage: Bacteria > Bacillota_I > Bacilli_A > ML615J-28 > CAG-698 > JAQVOS01. The sequence goes on along the minus strand of JAQUYJ010000085.1, from coordinate 661 downwards.
GGCCCGTGAACGGGAGTTACAGCTGGATTACCTGAAAATTGACAAATACTTTATCGATAAGTTAATTACTGCTGATGCCAACAAGATTATCACCGGTGATATAATTGCCATCGGGCACCGTCTGGGACATCGGGTGATTGCAGAAGGTATTGAAAGTAAAATACAGTTGGATTATTTAATCCAAAATAATTGTGATATGGTTCAGGGTTATTATGTTTCCCTTCCCCTGACAAAAGAAGAAGCCTTGCTGTTTATAGAAAAATATAAAAAATAATGAAAACTCGTATCAGGCGATACGAGTTTTTCAAGAAAGGAAGCATTATGTTGTGGAACCCCTGGCGAGGATGCCATCGGATAAGAGAAGGCTGCCGTTTTTGTTATATCCATAAAGGAGATAAAAAAAGAGGCATTGATACCAATATCATTGCAAAAACCGATGATTTCGATAAACCCATTCAAAAAAACAAAAAAGGAGAATATAAAATCAAAAGTGGAACGGTTGTTTACTTGGGATTTAAAACGGATTTTTTACTGGAAGAAGCAGATGATTGGCGCCTGTCCTGTTATGAAATGATGAAAGAGCGAAGCGATCTTTCTTTTCTGTTTCTCACAAAACGGATTGAGCGTTTTTTAGCTGTTTTACCAAAAGACTGGGGAGAGG
>JAQUYJ010000084.1 GCA_028691905.1 Bacilli bacterium | reverse complement strand
TATGTTGAATCCGAAATACATTATCCCAATTATTGGTGAATACCGCCACCAATACTCCCAAAAACAGGTTGCATTGGATGCCGGTTATGATGAATCACGGATTATCCTTTTGGAAAACGGTGAAGTTGTTGTCTTTGAAAATGGACAATTACTCTCAGAAAAACAGCGGGTAGCTGCCGGTGATGTTTTGGTTGATGGTTCCATTATTGGGGATATCAATGAAATAGTTTTAAAAGACCGGGAATTATTATCCCAGGAAGGCGCTGTATTAATCAGCACCATCGTTGATTCATCCGATCAGACCTTATTGGGCGAAGTTGATGTCGTTACCAAAGGGCTTATTCTTGGAGAAGATGTCCTCCTGACTATTAAAACATTGGTGAGCAATCTGATTGTTTCTTATTGGCGGAGATGGGATCAGGAGCTTTTAAAAAACCATATTCAACAAGATGTCGCAAAAGAATTGAAAAGAGTAACAAAAAAATTTCCAATTGTTGCATCTGTTATTATTGATGTAGCAAAATAAACGTTTAAGAAAGAATGATATTAAGAACAACTGATAGAGAAAAGCGAATTTGGTGGAACGCTTAGTTAATCATAATACAGTGCTACTTTCTAGTTTGAACTAATCCTTCACGTAACTTGGCGTTAACAAGCAATAAAGAGCACGGCCATTGGCTGTGAAATAGGATGGTACCGCGAGAAATTCGTTCCTATGTGGTTTTTTAATCATATAGGATTTTATTTTGGAAGGAGAAAAGTAAATGAAAAAATTCAGAAGTGATGAAATTAGAACAATGTGGTTGGATTTTTGGCGATCAAAAGGCCATGATATTATTGATAGTGCACCTTTGGTTCCCATCAATGATCCAACCCTGCTGTGGATAAATGCCGGTGTTGCACCATTAAAAAAATATTTTGATGGAACCTCAATCCCCAAAAATAAAAGAATGGCAAATGCTCAAAAGTCCATCCGTACAAATGATATCGAAAATGTCGGTAGAACAGCAAGACATCATACTTTTTTTGAAATGTTGGGTAATTTTTCGATTGGTGATTATTTTCGGGAAGAAGCACTTACTTTTGCTATGGAAATCCTAACCAGTCCAAGATGGTATGGGATGGATATCAACCGTCTGTATTTTACAGTTTATCCCAATGATCAGGACACAATCCAAAAATGGATGGAACTGGGAGTGGCGGAAGATCACATTATTCCTCTTGCGGACAATTTCTGGGAAATCGGTGAAGGACCTTGCGGTCCGGATACAGAAATCTTTTTTGACCGTGGAGAAAGCTATGATCCTGACCATATTGGAGTTAGGTTATTGCGAGAAGATATCAGTAATGAACGATATATAGAAATCTGGAATATTGTTTTCAGTCAGTATAATGCGAAAGCAGGAATCCCCCGGGATCAATATAAAGAATTACCAAGTAAAAACATTGATACGGGAATGGGACTGGAACGGATGGCCTGTGTCTTGCAGGAAGTGCCTACCAACTATGAAACGGATTTATTCTTGCCAATTATTGCAAAAACAGCAAGCATTACAGGAGTAGATTATCATGGGCAAATGGCTTTTAAAGTTATTGCTGATCATGTTCGAAGTGTTGTGTTTGCTTTAAGTGATGGTGCTACCTTCTCCAATGAAGGCAGGGGTTATGTTTTAAGACGATTGCTGCGAAGAGCAGTTCGCTATGCCCGAATCTTAGGAATGAACGAAGCAATCCTGTATCGATTAGTGGCGACTGTTGTTGAAAATATGCGTCATTTCTATACTTATCTTCCTTCCAAAGCTGAAATGGTTACCAAGCAGATAAAAATGGAAGAAGAAAAATTTTTAATGACACTTGCTTCCGGTGAAAAAAGATTACTGGATTTTATCGAACAGGCAAATGAAAAAATTATTTCCAGTCAGGTTGCTTTTCTTCTCTATGATACATTTGGCTTTCCATTTGAATTAACGCTTGAAGTGGCAGAGGAACATGGATTCCAGGTAGATAAAAAAGGGTTTTCAAGTTTGTTACAGGAACAGAAAAACCGTGCCCGCAGCGCCAGAAGTAAAGATCAATCCATGAATATTCAAAATGAAGCGATGATGCAGTTTAAAAAAGCCAGTCTATTTGTCGGTTATGATCAACTGTTGATTAAAGCAAAAGTGACAGCTTTATTTCAAGAAGGCAGAAGGGTACAACAGGCTAAAAACCAAGTCTTGGCTGTTTTTGACCAGACACCATTCTATGCGGAATCAGGAGGACAAATTGGGGATATCGGATTTCTGACGGTTCATTCTCAAAATTATACGATTGAAAATACAATTAAACTGCCCAATGGCCAACACGCTTCCCTGATTGACATGAAAGATACCCTCCTTCATGAGGAAGACTTAGTTCAGTTGGCTGTTGATGAAACATTCAGACAGGATGTAGCCAGAAATCATTCTGCTACCCATCTATTAAATGAAGCATTGCGACAAGTAATCGGTAACCATGTCGTTCAACAGGGTTCCATGGTATCCAATCATCTCTTGCGTTTTGATTTCAACCATTTTGTCCCATTGACAAATGAAGAGATCTTGCAAGTCGAAAAGTTAGTGAATACAGAAATCGAAAAGAATCATCCTGTTGTCGTTAAAGAAATGGCAATTGAAGAAGCAAAGAAAACGGGAGCACAGGCTTTGTTCGGCGAAAAGTACAATGATATCGTTCGGGTAATAGATATGGATTTCAGTAAAGAATTATGCGGTGGAACCCATGTAACGCAGACTGGAGAAATTGATAAGTTTGCCATTCTGTCCGTCGAAACAAAGGGATCGGGTATTTATCGCATAGAAGCAACCACAAAAGATCATATTTTTGATGAACTGAATCAAAGTCTGGAAAATATAGGAGCAGAAATAAATGCTTTGCTGGATAAAAAGAAAACGCTCGAAGCAGTTGCTTCCGAAGAAAATATCGTTTTAACTTCACCGCTTTTCGAATTAAGCAATCCGATTGAAAGCTATCAAATGGTCATCAATCGCAGATTGGAATGGGAAACATTACGGAATATCGTAAAAGATATGGATAAAGAGTATACCAAAAAGAAAAGAGAAGCACAGGTTATTGATTTATCTGTACTGCTTGCTCTGAAAAAACAAATCAAGGATTATTCTGTATTGATTCATCGGTTGGATGATTTTTCAGTTGAACAGTTAAAAGATACCGTTGACCGTTTAAGTAATCAATTGGCGAACAGTATGGTCTTTATTGGTTCCAAACAGGAAGAAAAAGTCGTGTTTATCTGTAAGAATAAAATACCCCAGCTTTCTGCAGGAGCCCTCGTAAAAATAGCAGCCCTTCATACAAACGGCAATGGTGGCGGCAGAAATGATTTTGCCCAAGCCGGCGGAAAGGATTCTTCGAAACTGGATGAAGCTTTAGCGATAGTGGAAAAAGAAGTGACTGAATTATTATGAAAATAATGGGATTGGATCTGGGAAGTAAAACCCTGGGAGTTGCTGTCAGTGATTCATTGGGAATTATCGCAACACCACTGGGAAAATGGAATATCGAAACAAATAATTTGCAAGACGCCCTAAGTTGTGTTACAATGTTAGTGAAAGAACATCGCATCGAAAAAGTGGTTTTGGGATTGCCTAAAAACATGGACGGTAGCATTGGCTTTCAAGCCCAATATACATTGGAGTTCCAGCGTATATTGGAAGAGGAATTACAGTTGGAAGTTATCATGATTGATGAACGATTAACGTCGAAAATGGCTCATCAAACCATGTTGAAAGCTGATATGAATCGCAAAAAAAGAAAAAATCATGTTGATAAATTAGCAGCAACGATTATATTACAAGCATACCTTGATGGTCAAACCAATAAAAAATAAAAGGAGAAAAAAATGGAAAACGAAAACAAATTAATTTATGTCGATGATGAGGGCAGTGAAGTTCTTTGCGAGATTTTGTTTACTTTCGATTCGGAAGAATTCAAAAAAAGCTACGTCTTATTCTATCCGGTCGGCCAGGAAAATGAAGAAGAAGTGGAAATTTTAGCGGCATCTTACGCACCAATGGATGATGGAACAGTCGGAGAACTGTTTGATATCGAAACCGATGAAGAATGGGATCTTATTCAGGATACACTGGATGCATTCAATGAAGATGATGAAGAATGTGAAGAATGCGACTGTGATGAAGAGGGCTGTGAGGATGATGATTGCTGCAAAGGACATCACCATAAATAATAAAAAATCTGGAAACTTTCCAGATTTTTTTTATTGAATAATTAGTAATGAAGCAATATCATCAAATTCAGAAGCGATTGGATCAGGTGCTTCATAAAACACACTGTCGTTCGCTGGTTTTTGTAAAGGAAGACGGGTGAGGAGATCTGTTTGCAGAAAATCTGCCACTAAAGAACCGCCACCCTGCCCGAAGGGATACAGTTTGGTTTCTGAGGTTAGAAGATAGGACATATTTTCGATTACTCCCAAAATGGGAGTATGGGATTGCTGGAACGCAACCCCGGCTTTGATGACTTCACTGGCACAGAGGGCATGGGGAGTTGTTACAAGAAGTGCAATTGCAGAAGGGATGAATGTTTTGATATCCATTAATACATCCCCTGTCCCGTTCGGCATGTCAACGAGTATAAAATCAGTATCTTTATCCCACGAAACCTTTCGAAAAAAATTCGACAGCAACGATTCAATAGCAGATCCCCGCCAAAGAACCGGTTTATTTTTCTCCGCAAAGAAGGCAATTGACATTACCTCTATTCCATTTTTCTGATATGGTTTTATTTGCTCGTGCGTATTGATATCAGGGGTTGTTATATCCATTTGAAGGAGGGAAGGAATGGATGCTCCATAAAAATCAGCATCAATAATACCCACTTTTTTCCCCTGTTTGGCAAGGGCATGGGCAAGATTGATTGTAATAGTTGATTTTCCGACTCCACCTTTGTTG
>JAQUYJ010000083.1 GCA_028691905.1 Bacilli bacterium | reverse complement strand
CATGCGGTTGGTTTTCTTTTATGAAAAAACTATATTATTTTCATTTTCCTGTTGTCTTTTCCTCGGTAAAATGTTATAATTATTGCAAATATTTATCGGGGAACAGATTTAAATGAAAACGAAGGAAGAAATTTTACGGATTATTCAGGAAGAAAACGTCCGCTATATTAAACTGCAGTTCACGGATATGCTGGGGACAATCAAGAGTGTAGAATTACCGATATCCCAGATTGAGGATGTTTTGACGGCACAGGTGATGTTTGATGGGTCCAGTATTGAAGGATTTGTCCGAATTAAGGAAGCAGATATGTATTTGGTTCCTGATTTGGATACGTTCCTCATTCTTCCTTTGGAAAGCAATGGCTACGGTAAAGTAGCCAGAATGATCTGTGATGTTCACCTTCCCAACGGATTGCCATTTGCCGGTGATCCCCGTTCCAATCTCAAACGAATTATTCAAAAAATGCGTTCTTACGGATTGCATGATATCAATATCGGTCTGGAACCGGAATTTTATTTGTTCAGACAAAATGAAAAAGAAGAACCAATTCTTGATTTCAGTGATCAGGCAAGTTATTTTGATATGGCTCCAATTGATGGATCAGAAACCTGCCGTCATGATATCGTGCTGGAACTGGAAAAACTGGGCATGGTTGTGGAAGCAAGTCATCATGAAGTGGGACCGGGTCAAAATGAAATCAATTTTCGGTTTTCCGGTGCCCTTGCTACCTGTGACAATGTCCAGACATTCAAGCAGGTAGTAAAGCAAGTCGCAAGAAAACATCATCTTCATGCATCTTTCATGCCGAAACCGGCACTGGGAATGGCAGGAAACGGCATGCATACCAATTGCTCCCTAACCGATCAGGCGGGAAACAATTTATTTTTTGATTCAAACAGTCCCAGTCATTTGAGCGATATCTGTCTGCAGTGGATGAGTGGAATATTAAAACATGCAAGAAGCATGAGTGCCATTACCAATCCCATAGTCAATTCCTATAAACGGTTGGTTCCCGGGTATGAAGCACCCTGCTATATTTGCTGGAGTGATGCAAACCGCAGTTCAATGATTCGGATTCCGGCAGTCCGGGGGAAGGCAACCCGGGCAGAACTGCGAAATGTCGACTGTGCTGCCAATCCCTATCTCATGATTGCAGCAATCATTTCAGCCGGGTTGGACGGTATTCAGAACAAACTGCCCATTGTTGCACCGGTATATGACAATATTTTCGAATATACAAGAGAAGAGCGGGAACAAAAAGGGATATTGAATTTACCGGAAAATTTAAAAGATGCAATTAAAGAGTTAAAAAAGAGTGACTTAATGAGGGAAACATTGGGGGAACATATTTATCAAAAATATATACAGGCAAAAGAATTGGAATGGGACGAATATCGCAAACTGATTCATGCCTGGGAATGGAAGAGGTATTTTTAATGAGAAAATGGTTAGTAATAATTTTGGTAGCAGTTATGGGTTTGGCTGTCGTTGGCTGCCAGCCAAAAGCCGAGGCAAATTTAACAATCGAGTATGAATATCTGGAAGAAGGAATCGTCATTGATGAGTTTCATCTGGCTGATATTCAGGTGGTTGTAAATCATCCGAATGGAGATCAGACAAAGGTCAGTGCGGAAAAAACGATGCTTTCTTTTGCGGATTATTTAGCTTTAAAAGAACCGGGCAGTCATGAAGTGACGTTCAGTTATGAAGGACTGACAGAAACAGTCACGATTATTCTCTTGCCTGAAGTTGAAAATGAAGCGTTTAATCTTGTTTTGGATGAGATGTTTATTGAAATGATGGGTGAAGATCCCCTCGATATCAATTTCTCTTTGTATTATCCTGAAAATTATGATTTGGATCAATTTACTGTTGAGCCATTTGCCTTTTCAGAAGAATCAGAAGCTGAGTATTTCACAAATTATAAAGACATGAAAGCAGATCTGGAAGCATTTGCTGATGGTGATTTATCTTCTTCCCAACGATTGTCTAAAAAAATAATCATTGATTATATCAACCGCCAGCTGGCATTTGAAGGATTTTACTACTACGGAACCAACTTGGGAAGTTATCTTGGTTATCAGGCCCAACTACCTTTAATCCTGGCAGAATACCGCTTTGATGACGCAGGAGATATCGCGAATTATTTGGATTATGTTCGCTATACCGATGAGAATTTTGCGGAATTAGTAGCCTTTGAAAACGGAAAAATTGCTTTGGAAATGGGCTTGCCGGATGAGATAATCAACCGCGTCATCGTCCAGATTGAAGCTTTCCTTGCTCCGGAAGAATGTTATTTGGTGCCGCTGTTTGTGGAAAAAATCGCTGATTTGAGTTTTCTTTCTGCATCCGAAAAAGAAGCATTTGCTTTGGAAAACGAAGCAGCAATTGAAGAACATTTGCTTCCCGGTTATGCAAGCCTGAAAGATGATTTGACTGCAATGCTCGGTAATACGACAAAAACCGGTGCCCTTGCTGAATATGAAAACGGACCAGCCTATTATGAGGCAATGTTCAGAGAAGCAACCGGTTCCAATATGAGTGTTGTGCAGGCAAAAGCCTATTTAACGGATTTGCTGGATGAAATGATGGAAACCTATCAACAGAACAGTGAATACTACGGTGGATTGTATGATACCGATTTAATGAAGGGGAAAGAACTCGCTGATGTGATTCCATTCTTTATGGAAGCGATTCAATCTGATTTTCCAGCACTGAATATTACTTTGGATTATCAGGTCAAAGAAATCAGTGAATCCCTCCAGGAAAACTCTTCACCAGCCATGTATTTTATTTCTCCAATTGACGGAAACAGGGAAGAGACTATATACATCAATCCCCTCCAATTCAGCGAAGCGAATAACTATATGTATCAGACAATGGCCCATGAAGGATATCCCGGTCATCTCTATCAAAATGTATTTATGAAAAATCAGGATATTCCTGATGTCCGCAAAATATTAAATTACAGCGGTTATGCAGAAGCATGGGCAACCTATGTAGAAAATTACGTCATTAAATATGCAGGACTGGTAGCAACTTCCGCAACGCAACGAGCATTTGAACTGTTTGATTCGATTAATTATGTCATTCTGGGATTGGCTGATATCGGCATTAATTATGAGGGTTGGTCAGAAGTTGAAATGGGGGAGTTCTTAAGAGAATATTTTATGCTTACTGACGACGAAATCCATGAATTATTCTTTGATTTGGTGGAAGTACCAACCAATTACCTACAGTATTATTTCTCCTATTATCAGTTGAAAGATTTAAAAACAATGTTTAAGGAACAATTGGGTATGGATTATTCCGACATGCTGTTTCATACAGTCATATTGGAAACAGGACCTGCCCCATTCCATATATTGCAGGAACAATTAGAAAATTATGAGTAGCAATACTCATTTTTTTTATGAAAATTTGCTGTTGAAAAGCAGGGTGAATCATGGTATAATAACCAAGTGAGGTGTTGGAAATGATTGATCGTTATACGCTTCCCGAGATGGCTCGTATCTGGCAGGAACAAAATAAATTTAATTGCTTTCTACAGGTTGAACTAGCAAGCTTACAGGCATTGCAGGAATATGGAACTATTCCCAATGCCGATTTTTTGTTGATACAAAAAAACGCCCGTTTTACTTTATCCGAAATCAAGGAACTGGAAGAAAGTACCAAGCACGATGTGATAGCTTTTACGAGAGTGGTCAGCCGTTATTTGGGTGAAGAGAAAAAGTGGTTTCATTATGGCCTTACTTCAACGGATGTGGTTGATACAGCCAACAGTCTATTGCTCTATCAGGCCAATCAATTACTGGAAGATGCAATGAATGATTTTCTCGCAACGCTTGCCGTCAAAGCAAAAACCTATCAGGAAACACCCTGTATCGGCCGTACCCATGGCATGCACGCAGAAGTGACTTGTTTTGGTTTAAAATGGGTCCTGTGGTGGGATGAAGGAAAGCGCATCTACAGACAGTTTCAGGCAGCAAGAAAACAGCTCGAACAGGTAAAACTAAGTGGGGCAGTCGGTAATTTTTCTGTTCTTCCCCCTGAAATAGAAGAGCGGGTTGCAGAAATATTAGGATTAAAGATTGCACCCATATCCACCCAGGTTCTGTCAAGGGACCGTCATGCCAGTTATATCTTCTGTCTGGCCCAGTTTGCCCAGTTGATCGAAAAGGTAGGGTTGGAAATCAGACATTTATCCCGAAGTGAAGTGGGAGAAGTCAGAGAAGCATTTGCTGCAGGTCAAAAAGGATCTTCAGCGATGCCCCACAAGCAAAATCCGATTGCATCGGAAAACATGAGTGGCTGCGCAAGAATAATCCGCAGTTATGTGGAAGTAGCAATGGAAAACAATCTGCTGTGGCATGAAAGGGATATTTCCCATTCCTCAGCAGAACGCATCATCCTTCCCGATGCAACCATTCTTCTTTATTACATGCTGAAGCGCTACAAAAAAGTAGTGGATGATTTGGTTGTGGATACCGATAGAATGCTTGCCAATATCCATTCTTCCCACCAAACTGTCTTTTCCGGACAGGTGCTGGCAGCATTAATTAATAAAGGTGTCAGTCGGGAAGCAGCCTATGACTGGATTCAGATATTAACCTTTCAGGCACACCAAGAAAATCAAAGTTTGGAAACCATTTTAATGGCCAATAAAGATAGATACCATTTCACCGCAGAAGAAGTAAAAGCCTGCTTTGAAATCAAACCATATTTAAAAAATGTGAAAAAAATCATGGAAAGAGTTGGAATAGAATGAGCAAAACTGCAGTAGTAATAGGATGCCAATGGGGCGATGAAGGAAAAGGGAAAATCACCAATTACCTGAGTGAACGAGCAGATGTTGTCGTCCGTTATCAGGGCGGAGATAATGCCGGTCATACGATTGTTTTCCAAAACCGCACATTTAAACTGCATTTAATTCCTTCGGGGGTATTTTCTGCCCATACCAAGAACATCCTGGGAAATGGGATGGTTATCAATCCCCGCAGTTTTCTACAGGAAGTAAAGACACTCCAGGCGGAAGGTTTTGCCTGTGACAAAGATCGGAAGA
>JAQUYJ010000082.1 GCA_028691905.1 Bacilli bacterium | reverse complement strand
TGCCCTTGCTGCACATATAGCAAAAAATCCTGCTGTTCAGGAAAAACTGAATGTCGTGTTTATTGAAGATTACAATGTCAGTGTTGCGGAGAAATTAATACCGGCCAGTGAGGTCAGTGAACAGATTTCTCTGGCTGGAAAAGAAGCAAGCGGAACGGGTAACATGAAATTCATGTTGAACGGTGCCATTACTTTTGGAACACTGGACGGAGCCAATGTGGAAATCCATGAACAGGTTACGGATGAAAATATGATTTTGTTCGGATTGAAAGCCCAGGAAGTGGAAGAATGCTGGAAAAAGGGATATCATCCCCAGAAACTTGTTGAAAGCAGTGAATTGCTGAGCAAAGTGATGAAGCGTCTTCTTCAGGGATTCAATCAAAAGAGTTTTTCCAACATTGTCGGATACTTAACGCAGGGCTATCCGGTATCTGATCCGTTTATGTGCATTGCTGATTTTCATTCCTATTATGAAGCATATCTGAAAATGGATCAGCTGTATCAGGATCAAATGCGATGGCAGAGAATGTCTTTAGTCAATATCAGCAAAGCAGGAGTTTTCTCTGCTGACCGCAGCATTGAAGAATACGCGAAAAAAATCTGGAAATTAAAAAAATACTAATATGAAACCAATCATTTATAATCCGATTCAATCAAATTATAAATCACCAATCGGCCCTTTTTTGGAAAACGAAAATGGAACCTTTTGGATTCAAATTACCAAAGCATACCACATCAGAGGGTTATCTTTGGTATTTTGTCGTGATGATGACAAAACTGTCACCTACTGTCCACTCGCTCTTTTAAAGGAAGAAGGAGATTATAACTGGTATCATACAGAAAAAGCTTTTCCGGTAGGGTTATATTGGTATTATTTTCAGTTTGAAGATGTATACGGCCTTCATTATGTTGAAGCAGATTCAATGCTTTCAGCCCGCTTGACCGATCAACCTCCCCATTCATGGCAGTTATTGGTTCACCATCCGTTTACTCATTCCTGTGACTGGATAAACGGGGGAATCATATATCAAATCATGGTCGACCGTTTTTACCGCAGTGAAGTGCTGGCGATGAAAAAGCACGGATTCCTTCACAGGGATACCAATGAAGATGTTTTATATCAAAAAAATAAAATTGGATTTGATTTTTATGGTGGAAACTTTGCGGGAATAATGGAAAAACTCGATTATTTGGCTGAATTGGGAGTGAGTGTTATCTACCTAAATCCAATCGCAGAAGCAGCAAGCAATCATAAATATGATACAGGTGATTATTTTTCGATTGATCCGATGTTTGGAACAGAGGATGACTTTAGTTTACTCTGTGAGACAGCAAAACAAAAAAACATTTCCATTATTTTAGACGGTGTATTCAACCACACCGGAGAAGACAGTATCTATTTCAATAAATACAATCGATATCCCACTATCGGGGCTTACCAGTCCAAGGATTCTGTTTATTATGACTGGTACACCTTTTATCATTTCCCGGATGAATACCGTTCCTGGTGGGGATTTGAAAATCTACCTGCTGTCAATCAAAATCATCCCGATTATGTCGAGATGATAACCGGTAAAAACGGGGTTTTGTCTAAATACTTGCAGCTGGGAGCTAGAGGATACCGCCTTGATGTTGTCGATGAATTAAATGAGGTTTTCCTGGATAAAATCATCAACCGTATCCGCGAAGAAAAAGCAGATGCCATTGTTGTCGGGGAAGTATGGGAAGATGCTTCCAACAAAACCGCATATGGGAAAAGAAGAAACTATTTCAACGGCAGGCAACTCGACAGTGTGATGAATTATCCAATCCGGTTGGCTGTTGTGTCCTTTCTTCAGACCCAATCCGCTTCTTTGTTGAAAAAAACAATGCGGGAATGGGTGGATCACTACCCACTAACCGTTTTAAATCATTTGATGAACAGTCTTTCCACCCATGATACCGAACGGTTGCTGACTGCTTTTTCGACTGAGTATCAGAACAGTTGGAGCAAAGAACAGCAGTCGCATTTTAAGATGGGCGAACGGGACCGTAAGCAGGCCATTCAGAAAGTAAAACTAGCATATGCTATTGTTTATATGCTTCCCGGGATTCCCTGTATTTATTATGGCGATGAAATTGGGATGGAAGGAACAAAAGATCCCTTTTCAAGAAGATATTTTGCCTGGGAGAAAATGGATACAACTATCCTACATTGGATGAAGGAGTTAGCAAGAATCAGAAAAGAAGATGCTTTCAAAACGGGAATATATGAAGAAGTGGCATCAGTGGACAGTGTGTATCATTTTAAGAGAAAAACCAGTTTTGAAGAAATAGAAATCATTGTTAACCTAAGCCCTGAGCCCATTGAAATAGAGGCTGGAAAGGCATTTGATCTGCTTGAAAATACCTCGGCTGAAGAATACAAAAAGATTGCCCCCAATCAGATAGGGGTATTAAAAAAACGACTACTTCAATGAGTCGTTTTTTCTTTACAGATACTTTTCTATAATTTTCGCGATTTCTGTGATAAAAAGCTGATCTTCGGTTTGGAACCGACCTACCCGAAGACTGTCCATATCCAGAACGGCAACTACCCGATTTGCCTTATGCAGAGGGATGACCATTTCAGCACGTGTTTCTTCGTGACAGGCAATATAGTTTTCTTCCAAACGGACATCATCCAGAACAACGACTTGATCATGCAGTGCTGCCCTTCCACAGGCGCCTTTTCCCATGGCAATGGTTGTACAGGCAGGCAATCCCTGAAAAGGGCCTAAATATAATTGATTTTGGTGAACACGGTAAAATCCCAGCCAGTTGACTTCTTCCATTTCGGAAAAGAGAAAAGCACAGGCATTGGCTAAAACACTGATATCATCGGGGCAATCCTGAAGCAGACTGTCCATTGCAGCAACCATCCATTTTTGATCTGTCATGATAACCTCCATTACCTATTTATTGTAGCTTAAAAACGATAAAATTTCAAGTAAATATTTCTTTGTTGGCCATTTTGTAGTATAATAAGAAAAGAAGAAAATCAAAGAAAAGAGGACTTTATGATTTATTTAGACTATGGTGCTACCACTCCCATCGATCCTGAAGTAATGGAAACATACATCAAAACATCTTCCATGTTTTTTGCCAATCCCACATCCCTGCATCAGTTGGGACAAAAAAGCAATTATCAGTTTGGATTGGCTGTAAAGGAAATCAAAGAGGTTTTAAATCTTCCCAATCACGATATTGTTTTCACGTCCAATGCAACCGAAGCCAATAATTTGGCTCTTTTCGGATTGGCTGAACTGCAGAGCAAAGGGCGTATCATTACAACCCGGATCGAACATGCGAGTGTCTATGAAGTCATGCACGAACTGGAAAAAAAATACGAAGTCATTTATCTTGAAGCAGACGAAAACGGCGTTATCAAAATGGAAGACTTGAAACAGGCATGTACCAAATCAACGATTCTCGTATCCATTATGTGGGTCAACAATGTGCTCGGAACAATCCAGCCAATCAGGGAAATCCTATCCTGGCTGAAGGATTTTCCAAAAGTAAAAGTCCATGTTGATATCGTTCAGGGACTTGGAAAAATACATCCCGATTTTCCTTTTTCAGCGATTGATGTGCTGACATTCAGTACCCACAAACTGTATGGACCAAAAGGAATCGGGGGAATGCTTTATAAGAAGGGGCTTGTTTTTCAAAAAAGGCTATTCGGTTCCAGCGCTCAATATGGAATTAAACCGGGAACCTTTGACTTATCCCTCGTTATGGCAACAGCCAAGGCAATCAAGAAGTTTCATCAAGCAGTCGATCAACATCAAACCTATATGAAAGAGCTGTACTTTTTCTTACGGACCGGCTTGGAAAAACTTCCCTTTGTTGTTATCAATACCCCAAAAGAACAGATTACCTATTATGTAATGAACATTTCCATTCCATCCATTGCCGGTGAGACAATCGTCCACGCACTGGAAGCAAAAGAAATTTATGTGTCAACGGGCTCAGCCTGCTCTTCCAAATTGAAGAAACCGGAAAAAACAATTTTTTCCCAAACCAAAGATTTGATTCGCTCAACAAGCAGCATTCGGATCAGTATGTCCCACCTTACAACCAAAGAGGAACTTCAAATTCTTTTGGCTGCCTTAAGTGAAATCGGAGAAAAATATGGATGAAATGATTCTAATACGATTCGGTGAGATGACATTAAAAAAAGACAATTACCGTTTCTTTTTGGATAAAGTAAAAGAAAATATCCGTTTCAAATGCCGTAAATTTCCACTTATCCGTCATGAAAGTACAAAATATCGCTATTATTTATATCTGAATAACCAGGACCCCAATGAAGTAATTAAAATTCTCGATACGATTCCCGGATTATATTCTTACAGCATCTGTAAGAAAGTGCCTGCTTCGATTGAAGAAATAGCCAAAGAAGCAGTAATTCTGCTCCAGCAGGATGCACCCAACCGCCCCTTTACCTGTAAAGTGGAAACACATCGGGGAGACAAGAGTTTTCCTTTGACTTCGCTGGAAATTTCACAGCAAGTCGCAAAATTGGTTCTGCCCCACATTCCCCATATCAAAGTGGATGTTCATCAGCCGGAAATGGTATTGAATATTGACCTTCGAAAAGAAGGAACCTATATTTATACGAAAACCTATTCCGGATTGGGAGGATATCCGAGTGGAGTGGCAGGCGGTGGTTTGCTTTTGATGAGCGGTGGGATTGATTCCCCGGTTGCCGGTTTTCTTGCCATGAACAAAGGGGTCAATCTGGAAGCTATCCATTTTGCTTCCCCTCCCCATACCTCAGACCAGGCATTGCAGAAAGTCTATGATCTGACCAGAACCATTGCTATCTATCATCACAAGGAACAGATCAATCTGCACACAGTTGCCTTTACAGCTATTCAAAACCGGATTCATGAACGAGCAAATCCGATTTATACGGTTACACTGATGCGCCGTGCAATGATGATAATTGCTTCACGCATTGCCATTAAAAGAAATTTGGACTGCCTGATAACAGGGGAAAGTATTGGCCAGGTGGCATCACAGACCCTGGAAAATATCCGCG
>JAQUYJ010000081.1 GCA_028691905.1 Bacilli bacterium | reverse complement strand
GCCAAAAGATCCGCCAAAAGCACCATCCTTCATTGCCTGATCAACCAAATCCATCTGCGTATCGATTTCTTCTTGAGTAAGCGGGCGTGGATTCTTACCGGCAACTGACGTTCTGGTTGTCCCATGCCCTACCAAAGGTACGATGTTTTGCACCAGTTTTCCTTCCAGCTGCTTCGCAAAGTCACGAAGGCGACCGGGGTTGGCAGTCTTAAACAGTCCTCCTCCCACTTTATCTTTAAAGGGAGAATCCGGATTGATGCCATAGGCACTGAATCCGCAGTTTCCCACTATCTGTGTTGTAATACCCTGCTGCAGAAAGGGAAGATTATAAGCAAGGGCATCTTCTTTTTCCAGGAAAAAATCATTATGGGAATGAGCATCAATAAAGCCGGGAGCAATACACAAACCACTGCAGTCTATTTCTTCTTTTCCGGTACTGTCCAGACTTTTTCCAATCTTCATGATTGTTTGGTCTTTAATATAAATATCTTGATTGATGGGAGGATTTTTACTACCATCATAGATTAATCCGTTTTTTAATATCCATTCCATATGCATCACCTCACTTATTTATTATATCAAAAATACCCTTCCTTTACAATCATAAAAAAACCTTTTGCAGGCAAAAGGTTTTATTCTTTTTTTCTTATTTCATATAAACGGGATCCAAAATCGCCGAGCACTCTGACGCGGTTGGAAAGTCCACTCCCCATGAATTGTTGATGAAGACGGACTCCCATTTCTTTCAGTGCTTTCCCACTGGCCAGGCAATTCTCCTGATCGCCGGGAATCTTATATACTTTACTGATGAGTCGATACAAACGACCGTTCAAACGAACCTTTATCGGTAAAACCAGGTTAATCAAACCACCAAATCTTGTAATGGAAATTTTACTTTTTTGATGGGACAGTTGATAGATACCCTCCTCTTCCAGTCCAGGAATATAAAGACGGTCTTCAGCCATACTCGGATGAATTAAGCCCTGGAAAAACCCCAGAAAAGCGAGCGTCTGTTCTTTGTTGACAACATATAAATACATATTGTCGCGGTTAAATATCGTCAGGTTACTGCGATAGCAACGACCGTATTGAAAAATATCTCTGTTCTTTTTATAGAAAACAATCTGTTTTTTTATCGCCTGGAGGGTCACATCTGTTTCACTCAATAAATCGAGTTCATATCCAAGTAATCCAAAACAGGATAAATGAAAACGACTGGCCAGCGGTGTATTCCGTAATGTCTGATGATTGGGAACGGCAGAGACATGTGCTCCCATTGTAGAGAGTGGATACCCATACGACGTTCCGGTTTGAATAAACAGACGTTCATAATAATCGGTATCATCACTTGTCCAGATTTGGGGAGTAAAACAAAGCATTCCCAAATCGAATCGGTTTCCACCACTCGCACACGATTCAATCAATAAATTTGGAAATTGGTTTCTGATTCGTTTTAATACATCATATAATCCCAGAATATAGCGATGACAGAAAGCCTGTTGAAGGGAAGCCTGCTGGCTGAACAATTCAGTAATGTTACGGTTATAATCCCATTTCACATATTCCAATTCACAGCTGGAAAACAGTTGAGTTAATTTTTCGACCAACCAATCCCGCACCACTGCACTGGTCAGATCAAGAACCAGCTGATTACGGCCAAGTGAAGGTTTCTGATTGGGTAGCTGAATGGCAAATTCAGGATGCTGCCGGTATAACTCACTGTCTTCATTGATCATTTCCGGTTCGACCCATAATCCAAACTGCATTCCCATCTGATGGATTTTTTTGCTTAAACCAATCAGTCCGTGCGGTAATTTTTTTAAGTTTACATCCCAATCACCAAGTGAACGCTGATCATTGTTTCTTTTTCCAAACCAGCCGTCATCCAATACAAAGAGTTCCGCCCCTACTTCCTGTGCTTTTTTTGCTAGTTCCAAAATTGTCTTTTCATCACAGTGAAAATAGGTGGCTTCCCAATTATTAATTAAAACAGGACGGGGTTTTCCCTGAAAAGGAAGAGCGATGATATGATGATTAATAAAATCATGAAAGTGATGACTGAGTTGATTCAACCCCTTATTTGTATAGGACAACACTGCTTCGGGACTTGTTAGTGTGATTTGGGAATGAAGGGGATAATGAAATCCCAGGGGATGAATCCCCTGCATGACGCGAAGTTTTTTAGTTATTCCTACTTCCAGAACAGCCTGATGATTGCCACTGTACACCAAATTAAAGCCATAGGCTTCTCCTTGATTCTCATCGGTATTTGCTTTTCTGAGGATGAAGAAAGGATTGGTTTTATTGGAACTCCCTCCCGTTTTACTGTCCAGTACAATTGTGTTCATCGTTAATGGCTGTTGAAACAGATGTCTTTCTTTACTCCATGCCCCATTAAAACTCATCAAGACAAAATCAGCATTCCAACAGTCCAGTTGGTGACTCATCAGTTGATGGATGATTACACTGTCCGATCCTTTGTTTGTGATTTTGATATATTTTGTTATCACATCACATTGTTCGAAAACTTTATAAAACAGGGTTATTTCAATTTGCTGTGTTTCATCAAATGTTATTACTTCTAAAACACTGTCGGGCTGTCGACTTGTTGGTAATTCTTCTTCAGGATTTGAAATAATGGCATGGCTTTGATATTTACAGTTTAAAGTAGTTCCAAAGCGCGGATGCTCTACTTCAATCATTGTCTGCCGATAATCTCCTTTTCCAACAAAAGAAAGTTCCAAATCCATTTGATCGATGAATTCATTGGGATGATTTTCATATAAACATGCGGTTCCTACTCCTCCGTCCAGCTTTTGGTCAAGAATGGAAAAATCAACGATTGGGGCTTTTGCTCCATAATACAAATGACGCAACAAACCACTTTCTGTTTTTTGGAAGACATAGGAAGTATTCGCTGTTTCTAACAGGAAATACGATCCCCGAACTTCAATCATGATGGATTACCTTCTTTTCTTTTTAATAAATCATCGATAATCTGTTGATAAAAACGATCATCTATTTTATACCAGTACCGATATATCAAATAACTTCCTATGACTAAAATAGCCGGAACAAGCATCATCGCAACCCGGATATTAACCCGAACCAATTCGTAATTGCTGCTGGCAGCAAAGAAAGCACGAATATAGTTTTGAGCGCGTTCCGCAGTAATATTTTCTCCACCCACAGAATTTTTCAGTGTGGTAAGACGGTTAATAACTCCCTCATTAAAGTTTGCTGCAATTAAGACAATTCCCACAATGATTTGTTTAAACGAACTGGAAAATTTGGTTGCGAAAGGTCGAATAGCATAAACAGCACTTTCATTTCTTGTTCCTAATTTCCATTCTCCATACTCAATGGTATCGGCTATTGTCACATAAAGCAACACCTGGATGTAACCTTGACCGGCAAATATTAAAAATCCCGGAATGGCAATATAGATAACGGAAACAGGAAGAATATATCCAACCATCATAAATAAAGCATACCCTACTGCAATTAAAATCATGGAATAAAAATATATTTTTCTTCTGGATAAAAATTTCGCAATAATCTGATAGGTTCCGATTGATACCAATTGTCCGATAGCCAGGATTCCTAAAAAGATAGTGTAATAGATCCCTACGCCATATAAAATCAAATCATAATTGAAGAAATACAGACCGAGCCCGATCGTCAGAGCAAAAGCTGCTTCGAACAAAAAGAAACTGACAAATATTTTCATTAATTGATCATTTTTAAATATTTTAATGAACATGTCCTTCCATTTTGTTTTTGCTTCTGTTACACCCCGATTATCAATATTTTTCGATTTTACTCCAAAAACCACCAATATCTGACAGGCTATATATAGAAGAACAATGACCAAAGCCATCCAGAAAAAGGCAGTTTTAGGCTGAACTCCCTCGGCTTGATAAATAGGAGCTGCCAATCCGGCAACGATAAATCCACCAAGAGAAGCGAAAAATCTTGCCAACGCACCAATACTTTCCCGTTCTTTTGGATTGGAAGTAAAGGCAGGATACATTGACCAATAGGAAATATCATTGATGGTAAATGTCGCTTCAAAAAACAGATATAAAACAGTGAATAAGAAAATAAAATTAGTACCCCGTAAGCCATAATCCTGGAACAGTAAAAAGATTACAATTCCGCTGGTTATCGAACCGATCAATACCCACGGTTTGAATTTACCCCATTTGGTTCTTGTATTGTCAATAATTGCTCCCATCAATGGATCATTTACTGCATCCCATATGTTCATTATCGTCAAAACAATAGTGATACCTGCAATTTCAACATTACTGATTCCAATTGCATCCGTGAAAAATGTCAGTAAAAACATACTAACCAAAGTATAGGCCATATCCCGACCTATTCCTCCTACTGCATACGAATATTTTGTTCTTGCACTTACTTTTTGATTATCCATATATTCCCCTTACCTTTTTATATATATTCTTATTTCATATGGTTTTAATAATGTAGTTGAAGTCTTATAGTTGGAAAGAACCAAATCAAATGGTGTTAAATCTATCTTCTTTTCCATATCCAAACATTTTTCAGAAAAATTACCCAAAATCATAAATGATTCATGGTCCATGTTTCGTTCATAACATACTAAATGATGGTCTTTTGCAAATTTTTCCTGAAAAGAGCCGTATATCAACGCTTCATGATTCTTTCGTAGTTCCAGTAATTTGCGATAATAGTGTAGTATTGAATCCTGATCTTCCTCATTTTTTTCCACATTTACTTCTTTGTAATTGGGATTTACTTCAATCCACGGTGTTCCTGTTGTAAATCCGGCATGTTCTTTATCTGACCACTGCATTGGTGTCCGGGCATTGTCCCTACTCTTTAGTTGAATTCGTTTCATCATGTTTTTATGACCGAAGATCTTTTTCCCGATTTGATATATTCTTTTTGTTTCAACATCCTGATATTGCTCCAAATCAGGAAAGGCAGCATTACTCATGCCAATTTCCTGTCCCTGATAAATAAAAGGTGTTCCCTGCTGGCAAAATAAATAGGTGGCTAAAAAAGTGGCAGAATGAAAACGATAATTCTCATTCCCAAAACGGGATATACTGCGC
>JAQUYJ010000080.1 GCA_028691905.1 Bacilli bacterium | reverse complement strand
AGTTTATTGGTTGGAGTGATTCAACAGACCATATTTACAGTGACCGGTTAATAACTGGGCAATGGGAAATTTTAAAGTACACTGTCACGTTTGATGGGAATGGCGGAAGCTTCGTTTCTGGATTACCGTCACAAACTATTGATTACGGAAAGGATGCTGTTCTTCCTGTTTGTGAAAAAGAGGGGTTTGCCTTTGTTGGTTGGAGTGAACCGGTTACCAATATAATAAACGATGTGATTACCATTGCATTATGGAAAGTTTTAACGTATACAATAACTTTTGATGGTGGCGATGGAATTCTTATCAGTGGTGAAGAGATTCAAACCGTAAATTATGGAGAAAATGCTATTCCTCCTGTTTATGAAAAAGAAGGATATGAAATTTCTTGTTGGAGTGAGGTTTTTACCAATGTGAAAAGTGATTTGACAATCACTGCGAATTGGCAGATACTTACCTACACTGTGATTTTTGATGGAAATGATGGCATTCTCATCAGTGGTGAAGAAATTCAGACTGTTAACTATGGTGAAAATGCAATCGCTCCGGTATTTGAAAAAGAAGGTTACGAATTTCTCGGCTGGAGTGAGGTTTTCACCAATGTGAAAAGTGATTTGACAGTCACTGCGAATTGGCAGATCCTTACCTACACTGTGATTTTTGATGGTGATGAAGGAATTCTCATCAGTGGTGAAGAGATTCAAACCGTAAATTATGGAGAAAATGCCATTCCTCCTGTTTATGAAAAGGAAGGATATGAAATTTTCGGTTGGAGTGAATCATTTAATCATGTTAAAAATGATATAACCACTACAGCATTATGGAAAGAGGTATTTACTGTTGTTTTTAATCCAAACAGTGGTACTTTAATAAGTGGAGATCTAAGCCAATCTATTCTGTATGATGACAGTGCAATCGCTCCAATTCTTGAAAAAGATGGATTTATATTTGCCGGTTGGGATCAATCACTTGAAAATATTACTAAAAATACAGAATTTACAGCACAGTGGCAGTTAGCTTTAGGATACAGAATTGTAAATGAAGAAATATACATCACTAATATTGATGTAAACTATACCAATAAAGTCTTAACTATTCCAGATTTGATTGAAGGAAAACCTGTAGTATATATTGAATCCAGTGCATTTAAGTATAATAATGTGATTGAATATCTAATTATTGGAGATAATGTTTATGATATTGATGTCAATGCATTTTCGTTCATGTCTAATTTAAACACTGTAACATTTGGAAAAAACGTTGAAACTATAAATGGTGCTGCATTTCAATTCTGTCAAAGTCTAGAAACCATTTATTTTAAAAACAAAATAAATAATCTTAATTTTGGAGTGTTTTATAACTGTCATAAAATAAAGGAAGTTTATATAGGGGCCACTACCCCACCTGAAGTTGAAATATTTGGAAATTATAGCCTTTTTTATAATAATGATATTAACCTCATTCCGGAGGATTTCAGGATTTATGTACCCGAAAATAGTATCAGTGCATACCAAAATGCTCCTTCATGGTCAGTATTCACTGATTATATTGTCCCACACAGCAATACTTACACTGTAACTTTTGATGGTGCCGGTGGAACGCTAATTAGTGGTGAGGAAAGTCATTCTGTTTTATATGGTAGTAGTGCTATTCCTCCTGTTTATGTAAAAGAAGGATATGTCCTTGAAAAATATGATATTGATTATGAAGTAATTACAAGTGACCGTATTATTACTGCTCGATGGTTGAAAACATATAATGTGACTTTTGCTGGAGATGGTGGTACCCTTATCAGCGGTGATGAAATGCAAACGATTGTTGAGGGTAACTCTGCAGTACCTCCACTATATGAAAAAGAACACTATGAATTAGTAGGATGGAGTCAATCTTTCGAAAATATCAATTCGGATATCACAATTACAGCTTTATGGACAATCAATCAATATTCCATTGCCTTTGTATCAAATGGTGGAACAGATGTCGATACCATTACACAGGATTATAATACAGCTGTCAGTGCTCCGAGTGCACCAACCAAAGAAGGATACAGTTTTAGTGGATGGTATGAGGACAGTGAATTATCCAATCCATATACATTCACAACCATGCCATCAGAATCCATTACTCTTTATGCAAAGTGGATATATAATTTCACTTATACCATATCTAATGGTGAAGTAACTATCACATCATATATAGGTACTGATTCAGAGGTGATTATTCCAAGCATGATAGAAGGATTACCAGTGAAAACGATTGGTGCTTCCGCATTCTACTACAACACCAATTTTACTTCTGTTGTCATTCCAGAAGGAATTGTAACAATTGAACAATTCGCTTTTCATAGTACGAGTTTGACAAGTTTTACCATTCCAAGTACAACAACTTTCTGTGATATCAGTAATTTTGGTATTTCTACTTTATCAAACATTAACGTTGAAACAGATAATCTTACTTATACCAGTGTAAATGGAGTTCTGTATAGTAAGGATAAAACAATTTTAATACGTTTTCCAACAAATAAAGATGATACACCAGATTTCACCGGAGTAATTCATATTGAAAATAGCGCATTTTCTGAAACCGGATTTGAAAACTTAATAATTCCGGAAGGAGTTCTAACAATTGGTGATTCATCATTCTTTGGTTGCAGTAATCTTACAAGCATTACACTTCCAAGTACATTGCAATCAATCGGTTCTTCAGCATTCATGTTATGCAGTAAATTAGCATCCATTATACTTCCTGAAGGAATAACAAATATTGGATCTCAAACTTTTTACCTCTGCTCTAATTTGAATACTGTTACATTACCATCGACACTTCAAGTAATCGAACGATATGTATTCGCAAATACAAGTTTAACGAGTATTACTATACCGGCAAGTGTTACAAGCATTGGATATTATGCTTTTGCACAATGTTATTCACTTGAAAACATTATTTTATCTGAATCCATAACGATTATAAATAATTACACTTTCCTTGATTGTATTAATCTGAATAATATCAGTATTCCAGATAGTGTAACATCCATAGGAGAGTTTGCTTTTGGCTTCTGCTCAAGTTTGACTAGTATTAATATTCCGGATAGTGTAACATTTATTGGTTATCGAGCGTTTCATTTATGTAATGAATTAACTGAAATTTATATTCCATTGAGTGTTACAGAAATATCGGAATTAGCATTTTCAAGTTGTAGTAAATTGACAATTTATACAGACTATTTAAGCAAACCTGATGAATGGGATACTGATTGGAATCCGGATAATAGGCCTGTAGTATGGGGATATGAAGAGTAAATGAATAGAGATTAACCTCTCATTATCCTGATGATAAAATTATGAGAGGTTTTTCATTATTTAAAAATCAAAGTACTAATTGTATTTGAACATTTAATAAACATATTAAAATATAATCAACATTTTACATTTTAATCATTTATATTTTGTTGAAATGTCAATGTATGATATAATAAATAAACGAGATGTATGAATGTGAACAATAAGGGTTGTATACGCTTTAATCTATGATAAAGATAGAGATCTGGTGTATATAGTTTTCAACAATGACGCTAATACTTGGTCATTTCCTGGTGGAGCTGTAGAATTAAATGAGACATTGAAACAAGCAATTATTAGGGAAGTAAAAGAAAAGCAAACTTATAGTTACAAATAAAAAATATTACTACGACAAATGAACGCTTTTTTTGAATAGAGATGAACAGGTATTTTTCATAACTATTCATATTTAGATTATTGGAGAAAAAAATTAATTAATTATTCTAAGAAAATTTCTGAAATAAAGTGGGTTGACATAGCTGAAGTAGATAAGCTAATGCCATATTATGAAGAAGGAATAAAATAATTAATAATTCTACTAATTATTATGTGGAAGATGATTCAGTATGAAATATTATTATCAAATTATAATGGAGGATATATGAAAAAAATAATATCACTGTTGATATTACTTTTAATGGGATTTATGCTTGCTGGATGTAAGTTGGATGAGAATGTACCTGATGATACACCTAAAACATATGAAAAAACCTTGTTTCCAAGTAGTTGCTGCCAAGCTGCTACAGATTTAGGGGACGGATGGGTTCCTGTCTGGTGTGATGAATTTGAGGGAGAAACTGTTGATTTAACAAAGTGGAATCTGGTAGATGATGTTTGGCGAAATAATGAAGAATTGCAATATTACTCACCAGACAATATTTTTGTGGAAGATGGAAAACTTGTAATTGAAGCAAGAAAAGAAACACTTTCAGACAAAGAGTACACTTCCGGAAGAATGAATACACAATACAAAGGTGACTGGTTATACGGACGGGTCATCGTTCGGGCGAAAATGCCATCAGGCAGGGGGACTTGGCCGGGTATATGGATGATGCCAACCGAAAGTGTATATGGTGAATGGCCAAATAGCGGTGAAATAGACATTATGGAGTATGTTGGGTTTGATCAAAATATGTGTCATGGCACCGTGCATACCAGCAAATACAATTGGACAAAAAACACACATACAATGTACAGTATGTTATGGCCATCAGTAGAAGAAGTATTTGTTAATTATGAGATGGTTTGGGAGCCGGGATTGATTAAGTTATTCGTTGATGGTGAATTACTGGGATCTTTTGCATATATAGCGGAAAATGAACAAACAACCATATATCATCAAGCATGGCCATTCGATCAACCTTTTTACTTTATTCTTAATTTGGCTATAGGTGGACCATGGGCTGCTTCAGAAGGTATTGATGATGATGCTTTCCCAACCAGACTAGAAGTGGATTATGTGAGGGTTTACCAACGGGATTATCCCTATGTAGACCGCCAGGCACCGAATCCAATAGAAACCATCATTCAAAGTCAAAGTATGTATAAATATATGGTATACTGGGATGTTCCTGAAGATGATTATGAAATAGAATATTATGAAATCTATATTGATGGGGAATTACATCAGACATCCACAGTTAACAGTTGTTTTATAAAGGGGCTTTCCCCGCGGACTAATTATCTTTTAGAAGTAGTTGCAGTCGATTTTGCTGGGAATAAATCGCTTCCAACAGCACTTGATTTTTCTTATGGTTGGTAAAAATA
>JAQUYJ010000079.1 GCA_028691905.1 Bacilli bacterium | reverse complement strand
CAACATAACAAGTCGTGATACTCCATCAAAAGTACGATTCATCGTTTCATCAATTAAAAATAAATGAGGAAAGTGATTGGAAATATCTCGATTTAATTTTTCTATTAAGCTTTTTTCATACTGATACATTGCTTTCCTCCCCTGCATATGATGCTCTTCAAATTAGTTTTATTATACTATAAATCAAACTAAATTGAAAGCCTAAATTTGTATATTTTTCTTTAATATAATTCAAAAAAATATCAAATATTTTTTCATCAGTTTTCATGAAAAAGAGTGAACAACACTTCACTCTTTTAAAAATATATCAATTGGACGGCAATTGGTTTAAAAAATATAAAACCCCATTTTTATCAATTGGATAATTAAATACAGAAATTTTATTTTTAATATTTTCTAAATCCGGAAAGCGAATCTCTTTAACATCCTCTATAAACGGCTTTACATCAGGTGCCGTTTCAATAACAATGAAATGTTTTTCATCAATACGATATAAAGTGGCACTTACAGAAATCATACCGGATACTATCCGCATATACTGATTGATTGCTGTAGTTTCCTGTTGATTCATTTGGTCTTTCAATCCGCGCAGTGTGAGTTTCATATTGATAAGCGTAAATGGTTTTTCACTTTTTTCAAAATCTGTTATATCATCACGCAATGCTTCCGGACCTTTTAATGTACTCAACCATTCTTTGCTTAATAAATTCCGCAAATAGCCCATTTTCTTTTTTGAAGAAGCAAGCATATAAAATAGCCGATAAAGCAAAAAGATGAACAGGGCAAATAAAACAGTAATCAATAAAGGTAAAACAGTATGCTCATCAGTAAAGAAGCGAATATGCTGCAAACTGATAATGAAAAAAGCAAGTAAAGTTAAAAAAGTCAATAAACGAAGGGTGGGACGATCCATTTTCACTATAATCTGATACAATTTGTTTTTTACATATCCGACAAAAAGCGGATATGTAGCAATCAGCAAAATGCTTTGAATAACTGCCCCCAATAATAATAACATGGATGAATCAATCATTTTAGCTAAAATAAGAGACAGAGAAAACAATACTGTAGTATACAACCAGGATAGGACCATTATTAAAATCGTATAACGGATATCCTGGTTATATACCAAGAAGAGGGGGATAATAAAGAGAAAGCCAGTGAATAATAAGATACCGCTTCCTTCCGGAATTGGTGGTAAAAAAGTTCGGATTGCCCAGAACAGGACAAAATACAATATATAAAAAACGAATAGAATGCTGATGGTT
This sequence comes from Bacilli bacterium, assembly GCA_028691905.1. Taxonomy (GTDB): domain Bacteria; phylum Bacillota_I; class Bacilli_A; order ML615J-28; family CAG-698; genus JAQVOS01. The sequence goes on along the minus strand of JAQUYJ010000079.1, from coordinate 3,892 downwards.
TTCCATAATGCAAAGCGTTTTTTAGAGCATATATGTGTAACATAGATATTTGCCAGTAACATTTCTGTGGCTATAATAAAATTGTAGACGTTCATTTTAGTTCACTCCCCAGAAAATAAAAAATGCTTCCAAAACCAACTTTTGGTAATTTGAAATAGGCAACTGGCTGTCTTAACAATAAGACCCTATAGCTTTCCGTCATCACATCACTGTGATTTTGGCTTTGACAATCGCAAATTCCATCAATTAGAATGGAAACGACTTATACACTAATCTTACATCATTTTAAATAATATGTCAACCCTTTTTAAAAAAACCATGAACATTTTTCAGTTCATGGTTTATCGTTTTTATTCCAATTCGGTGTAAGCAATCCATTTTGCATAATACATTGCAGCAGGTGCTGTTCCGGAAGCAATTTCCCACACCGGATCACCTGTAAACAGGGCATTGTCATACCAACCGCCAAATACATAACCATCCTTTATCGGTGCGACCAATCGGGCGGACAATCCCTGAATATAGCTGGTTGTCTCATATGCTGTAGTTTCTTCACTTAAACTTCCACCAGATAAAACCAACCGTAAATTTGTATTGGGAATATTGCTGCGAAGCAAAGTAAAATCACCCGCACCTGCTCCCTGTGTGCCATAGAAGTAACCATCCAATACAAATCCGGCCAATGTTTTGGAAGAAGCAGTCATCCAAAATTCAGTACTGTATCCTTTTAAATACAGCAGTACCGACAAATGTTGGATGAAATTGGCATATTTGGTTTTATAGGGTTCCGTTCCAAAGAAACACCGGTAATACTTGTTACGAGATGGGTAGTTGTATCACCCGTTGCACTGGTATAAAAGAACTGACTGTAGCCGTCATTTGCCTGGGAAGTATTGGTTGAAGTGTGGTTATAGATAGCTACCGGATCGGTGTAGTTTGCTTTAAATGTTTCCCATGTCGTTTTATGCAGTTTTGCTGCTACCAAAGGAGAAGTCAGCAAATCATTGGCTTTTAAGTAAACATAGAAATCTGCCATCAATTGTTCCGGTAAATTGGAATTTGCATCAATTCCGTTTGCAGGAGCTGCTACAGTTGTGCTGGTCCAAGTCCAATCCCCACCATTTAATTCATAGTTTAATGTATATGTTAAGGACTCATCCAACCATTTTCCGTACAAATCAACATCCCCTGTTTTCCCGGGAATAATCTTATCCAGGGGAGTGGTGAAGGCTTCATCTGTAAACCATCCCATAAATAAAAATCCTGTTTTCTCATATTCTTCCAAATCAAATCGCGACTCTATGGTATATAAATCAGGAAGAAAGACCAATTCAGTAGTTCCATCATAATAAGAAATTTCATATTCATCGATTAAATAAACTGCTTTTACAGTCAGATCGGCTGTCACATTGGTGAAATCCTGATCCCACCTATCAAACGTATATCCCGTTTTAGTCGGATCAGCCGGTGCTGTTGCATTTTCACCATAATAGACTGTTTGAACTTCACCAATTCGACTGCCATTACTGTCTTGGAATTCTACTGTGTATTCCAAACGTTCAAAGACTGGATGGATTTCCAAATCACCGGTAACTGCATCAAATGGCAAATCCCAGCCTGTAAATTCATAACCTGTTTTTTCAGGAGCATTCGGTGCAGTTGCTGCACTGCCATGCTCGATAGTCTGCAAATCACCCAATGGCTGATTGCTGTCATCGTAAAACTGAACTCCATATGTTATTATTTCAAATTGGGCTGTAACATATAAATGGGCTTTCACTTCCGAAAAATCAATATCCCAGCCACTGAATTCATAACCTTCTCTTGTCGGTTCTGCCGGTGCTGTTGCTGCAGTCCCATAAGGAACTCCTTCCCTTGTAACGATAATGGTATCATCGTGATTTTTAAAAATGACAGTGAATAATTTGATATTCCATTTTGCATACAGAGTCATATCACTAACAATTGGATCTTTTACTTTAAATGAAGTATTAAACTCTTCATCAATGAACCAACCTCCAAAATCATGTCCTTCTTTTGTAATGGTTGGAAGTTCCAAAAGTGCTCCTTCTTCCAAAACAACTTCATCTAAAACTTCACCATTGTCAGGGACGAATGCAACCGTGTAGGATTTAGTACAACCCATCAGTAAAAACGAAAATAATAATACAAACAATACTGTTAATTTTTTCATAACTTCACTCCTTTTTATGCTACTGTTATTATAACAAAAATAAAAAAAGAAGTCAAAAAGAAAAGTATGCGTAAAATCGCATACTTATTGTTTCACAATTTTTTTGATTGGTTTTAATTCGATATACCCTCTTTTTCCAATCGGTTCCAATTGGATTTCGGGATTTGTTTTATCCCATTCATAACCGATTGCCGATGGATTGTATTTTTCCATTGCATCCCATAATACGCTGATTGCTTCCTGATAATCTTCTTCCGCAAAAGGTTCTCCCTGAAACATCAAGTATGTTGCTTCTGGAAGTTCAATTACATCCATCCCTTCCGGTATGGAACCTTTATAATCCATGGCAACTTCTACTCCCTGAACATAGGATGAAGTGTTTTGCTTTATGTACTGTTGTGGTAACCATAGACAAACCGGCTCATTGGCGAGTGATTTCATGCTGGTTAGCATTCCCCAGATATCACAGCCTACTTCTTCACAATAATCAAAGTAGTTATCAGCTTTGATTCCTCTTTTAATAATCACTTTTCGCTTTGGTTTTTCAATAATCGTTAAAAACACATTTTGAACTGGATTCATTTTTTTCTTCTCCTTTTCTTTTTGTAATCTGTATGGAATGAACAAATAGATTGGAATGGGATTTTTCGCGTATTCGCCAGGATTGATTCCGAACTCTTTTTGAAATGCCCGTTGATACCCTTCTACACTTTCATATCCTGCCTGAAATGCGACATCGGTTATTCGACTGTTTTCATCCCGAAGTTGCAGAGCAGATTTTGATAAGCGTAATCTTCTGATGTAATTACTGGGACTGACATGTAAATATTCAATAAAAAGCCGATAGGAGTACCACGGGGAGTAAAACGATACTTTGGCCAAATCTGTTAATGAAATATCATCTTCCATATGGTCACTGATATAATTCTGCATCGCAATAATTGCATCTGTTTGATCCATTCATCCACCTCATTAATTATTATACAAAAACAACAGATTATTTACTCGACTTTTTTTGCTATAAAACAAAAACATACAACCAGTTTTTCCTGTTGTATGTTCTTTTCTAAACTGGTCGGAGTAAAGGGATTTGAACCCTTGGCCCCTAACTCCCGAAGCTAGTGCACTACCAAGCTGTGCTATACTCCGACATGTAAAGCAAAACTAGTATAGCAAATAAATGCTGCTTTGTCAATCAGAAATTACTTCGACTTGAATATGCATGGGATGGGTTATCTCATCAATTGTGATATAAGCAGTCAAAGTGACTTCCCGTATGCCACTTGATGGCCTTTTAACCAAAGCACTGACCTTATCCTGCGCAATTTGAATAGTTGTTTCATCTGAAGAACTCCATTCAATTGTTGCCTGTGGGATCAATTGCGAAACAGTTGGTAAATCAAAGTTTTCAGTTACACGAAATCTTCGATTACTTAACTTCGTTCCGATTTCAACTTCATCAATGACGCGGTCATAATCAGTGATATCGGCTTTTACACCAAATTCAATTGTGTATATCTGACTCATTATAAATACATCTGTCTCATCTATTCTTAAAAATGCCCGAACGACAAGGTTGCCATCTGCCTTTACCAACAGTAAATTTGGTACCAACCAGACAGAATCATCTGTCGTTTCAACAAGTCGATATGGATCATTCGTCAACCGATAGGGATGAAACTGCTCATAGCGAAAGTC
>JAQUYJ010000078.1 GCA_028691905.1 Bacilli bacterium | reverse complement strand
ATTCATACAAAAGATACTATTTATGAAAACAGTTTAAGCGGTTTATATGGAAGCCATCAGATGGGTGTCTATCAATATTTCTTTTATGACATGTTCGCAGAAGCTTTCCGAAAAGATAAACCATTGCTTCCTTCTGACCAAGAAGAAATAGAAACCTTTTTGTCTTATTATGAGAATCCTACTTATCTCAATCCGATTGACCAGCAAACTTATACTGTTGCCAATGATTTCACTAATCTGGCTGCAGATAAAAACTTAATTGTCATTCAACTGGAAGCTTTTAATGATTTTTTAATCAATTTGGAAGTCGATGGGATAGAAATTACACCGAATTTGAATAATCTGGCAAACCAGGGCATCCATTACAATCAATTTTATTCTACATCCGGAATTGGAAATACATCCGATTGTGAATTTTCTGCTCTTACCGGTTTGTACGGAAATGGAAATGATTTAACCATATTCGAATTTGCCGGTAATAATTATGAAACACTCGCCAAAGATTTCAAAAAAGATGGGTATGATACTTTTTCCCTCCATGGTAATATAGGTGATTTTTATTACCGTAATGTAGAACACCTGAATACCTTGGGTTTTGACGAGCATTATGATCTTAGTTATTACGAAAGTTTGGGAGAAGAACTGCCCCTTATTCATTCTTATTTAGATGATCATTTCTTTATGAACAATTTAGCGGATATTTTAGAGACAAAAACACGCTATTTTGCTTATTCCATTATGCTTACAGCTCATTCCCCCTATGTTCCAGCAGCTGAAATACCAACATTCCCATTTCAAAATTTAACTGCTCTCAGCAAGAGTTATTTGGAATACAATCACTTTATTGATGAAGCAATCGGTGAATTTATTAGTAAAATGGCTGAAAAAGACTTATTGGATGACGCAGTCATTGTAATATATGGTGATCATACTTCCAGCCTGTTTAAAGGTGATTATGAAGCAATCGTTGCAGATGAAGTAAGTGATATAGAATTTCGCAAACAAATGCAGAATGTTCCGCTTATTGTCTATAATGAAGACTTATTTGCACCATCTGTAAATGATAAAGTATGCGGGACAGTTGATTTATATCGAAGCATGTCTAATCTATTCGGTTTATCATCAAAATACCATTTTGGGACAGATATCTTTACCACTGAGCCCACTTTCATTTACAGTCCCCGAAACTTGGATATTTGGTTGGATGATGGTACTATTTTATATCCCAGCAGTAAAATAATCGGAAATATACCATACAATGAAGTTCTAACCTTTTTCGAACAATATAAGCGATTAAATGATTTAATCTTGAAAACACATTATTTTAATAATGAATAAAGCAAGGCTACAATGAGCCTTGCTTTTTTTGATGTGATTGATAGATGAGATTGATTTTACTGGCTAATTCATCCAAGCCAGCAGTATTGGTATCAATAATATAATCGATGTGGACCATATTTTTCTGCTGGAAAAATATTGCATCATTTTCCAGGCGTTTTTTGATATCTCCTAGACGGTCTCCCCGCATTATCATTCTTTCTTTTCTTATTTCTGCTTTAGATTCCAAGTAAAAGAATACTGCTTTGGTCCCCAGTCTTTCAAACAGTTCATTTGCCCCAAATGTATCGACAATGAGCACCTTATCCGTTGCTGCATCCTGAAAAGCTGTACCGTAATAATGATTATTATAAACAGTTGTTTCAATAAAAAAGTTTTGTTTTGTCTTTTCAATAAAATCTTCAATTGTGATAAAATGATAGTCCAATCCATTCTTTTCATTATCCCGCATTGGTCGTGTCGTATAGGTAATCATTTTTTGAAATCCATGCTTCTGAATAAGAATTTTAGCTATTTCTGTTTTTCCACTGGCACTTGCACCGGTCATTATTAACATATGTATGGCTCCTTTGTCTACTCCCCATTGTAACACAAGCTTTTTCTCTTGTAAAGAAAAAGATTATGCGGAAAAGCATAATCTTATTGTCATCGGCGAAGCATTGCATTTTTGATATCCCATAATTTCTGCGATAAATCAACATAGTAACGATGAGGACTTTCAAATCTGGTTACTTCCTGCCATAAAGTGTCTATCTGAGCCAAACAATAAGCTCGTATCTTTTCTGTAGAAGGGCATTGGTAAACCAATTGTCCGTTTAGAAAAATAGGAACCTGTAATTCTTTTGCGACAAAATCAGCAATCGTTTTTCTTTTCCAAACTGCATTTGGATCAAATAACTCTAAAGCCTTATTCTCCTCTATTTTTTCATCATGCAGGCATATATAGTCAGCTATTGCCTTATTATTTTCTTTATCGTAGAGTCGATATACTTTTTTGTAATGAGGAGTGGTAATCTTACCTATATTTTCGCTGACTTTAATTTTAGGAATGATTTCCTTTTTATCATTTTCAATAGCAACCAATTTATATACTCCATCAAATACAGGATTACTTTTCGAAGTGATTAAACGTTCTCCTACCCCAAAACTATCAATTTTTGCATCCTGAAATAAAATATCCCGAATGATGTGTTCATCCAGTGAATTGGAAGCAAATATTTTGCAATCCTGATATCCGGCTTCGTCCAGCATTTCCCGTGCTTTCTTCGACAAATAAGCAATATCACCCGAATCCAGGCGTATTCCTGCCGGTCTTTTTCCCAATGGTTTCAATACTTCATTAAAAGCTTGAATAGCATTGGGGATACCACTTTTTACTACATTATAGGTATCAACCAATAATATTGCACTGTTGGGATAAATTTCACAGTATTTTTTAAAAGCAAGCAATTCATCTTCAAACATTTGTACCCATGAGTGAGCCATCGTTCCAATAACAGGAATGTTGAACTCTTTGCCGGAATAAGTACACGAAGTTCCCGAACAACCGGCAATATAAGCAGCACGTGAACCTAAAATCGCCGCTTCTGCTCCATGTGCTCTTCGCGAACCAAATTCTGATACGGAGCGGTTATTGGCAGCACGGACAATTCGGTTGGCTTTGGTAGCAATCAATGACTGGTGATTGAGTTCAGTCAATATATAGGTTTCCATAAACTGTGCTTCTATTGCTTTTGATTTAATCGTCATGATTGCTTCATTGGGAAAAATGGGGGTTCCTTCGGGAATAGCGTAAATATCACCAGTAAAATGAAATGACTGTAAATACGATAAGAACGCTGCCGAGAAGATTTTTTTACTTCGCAGAAAATGGATATCTTCTTCACTGAATTGAAGATTTTGAATGTAGTCAATTACCTGTTCCAAACCGGCACAAATGGCAAAGCCTCCTTGGTCAGGGATGGTGCGAAAGAATACATCAAAATAACAGATTTGATCTTTTAAATTTCCTTCAAAATACCCATTTGCCATCGTTAATTCATAAAAATCACACATCATCGTATAGTTTCTTTTATTCATTTCTTTTTCCTCGATTCACGACATGAATTTGCAGTTCTTCCATGATATCCAATGCTTTTTCATGGAGAAGTTGATTATAGGATGCGGTACAAGCAGCATCAACTGTTACAGGTATTTCTTTTGCAGCAGTTTTAACTAAAACAGCATTTACCAATACGCAAATATTGGTAACCAATCCGACAATTTCAATTTGGTCAAATGTATTTTGTTGTAAGTAATTAAATAGTTCTGTCGAGCCAAAGCGGTCTTTTTCGATTACCAGCCCGGGATAATCAGCGATTTTCCCATACCGGACCCATCCATCCGTGTTTTTAATACAGTGTTTAACCGGTAATTTTTTACCTTCCTGCGATGACAGATACGCTTCGTCATGACTGTCCAGTGTATAAATAACCTGGTCCTGATTTTTGATATAAGCTTCTATTTTTTTGCTGATTCGTTCTTCCAGTTGGACGGCCTGCCTAAAACCCAAGCTACCAATCACAAAATCAACTTGATAATCCACTACTATTAAACAATTCATAGTTTCTTCATTTGGGGGTTGGAAATAAGCAGGACAACTGCTTCTGCACTCATTCCTTCCCTTCGGCCTATGTATCCCAAGCCTTCTCCTCTGGTTGCTTTAATATTCACATTATTTTCTGCTGTTTTTAACAAGGCAGCAATTTGCTTTTTCATCAATGGTTTATAGGGCACAAGCATCGGTTCTTCCAGATATACTGTTATATCGATATTTTGAATGGTATATCCCCGTTCTTCCATTATCTTTACAGCTTCTGCAACAAAGAAACTGGAATCACGGTTTTTATATTGGGAATCTGTATCGGGGAACAATGTCCCCAAATCACCCAAAGCAAGCGCTCCGATGATTGATTCCGCAACTACATGCAGTACTACATCAGCATCAGAATGACCGATTAATCCCCGATTCCAGGGAATTGGAACTCCGCCTAATTTGAATAATTTATGGGGTCCAATCCGATGAGTGTCATATGAATGGCCAATCCGAAACATTATAACCCCTCCCCTATCATCCATTCTGCCAATTTCATATCTTCCATTGTCGTAACTTTTAGATTGTATTTGGATCCTGTTACGATTTTCAAATGACTGTATCCGTATTTTTCCAATAACTGCAAATCATCATAAGCAGTGAACTGATCAATTTGTGCTTTTGACAAACAACTCATTAAGATATCCCGTTTGATTGCCTGTGGAGTCTGAATTGTCCATAATTTGCTTCTTTCCAATGTTTGCAGCTGCTCTTCAGTAATTTCTTTAATCGTATCCTGAACAGGAAATCCTAAAGCTGCACCATCAGCATCTTTCATCTCGGCAACCAACTTTATGATATCTTCTTTTTTTACATTTGGTCTTGCAGCATCATGGATGAGAATAAGGGGCTGCGTCGTATGTTTTAAGCCATAATAAACACTGTCTTGGCGTAAGGGTCCCCCCTCCACTACCAAAACACGATTGTTTTCAACACTTCGCAGAAGCGGAATTTCTTCTTTCTTTGCAACTATAATAATCCGAGCACATTCTTCCATTTCCAGAAACACGTCCAAAGAATATAGGTAAATGGGCTTTTCCAGGATTTGGTAAAATACTTTATTGTATCCAAGATTGGTTCGCTGTGCATTCCCTGCCATTAATAAAATAACATCAAACATCATCACACCTTCTTTAATCGATTTTTATAATTCTTTTCTCGGTAACGATATAATTCATTTTCACATCATTTATCGTTTCAAAATGATCTTCAATTAAACAATTTTCATAAAC
>JAQUYJ010000077.1:852-5230 GCA_028691905.1 Bacilli bacterium | reverse complement strand
GGCTGTTTGTAAGACAGAGCAAGAAAAGCACTATCCGGTTGAACGGTATATGCGCTTATTTATCAAGAAAGTATTAAATGAAAATGGAATTGAAATTCCATTCCCACAGATAGTGGTGCAAAGAAAGGAAGATAAAAATGAATCTGTATGATTTTACTGTATCTGATTATTTGGGTAATCCTGTTTCGTTAAGCAAATATAAGGGAAAAGTACTGATTGTTTTCAACAGTGCAACCGGTTGCGGATACACGCCCCAATATGCCGGTCTGGAAAAACTGTATGAAACGTACAAGGATGCCGGACTGGAAATCCTTGATTTCCCCTGTAATCAGTTTTTAGGTCAGGCTCCGGGATCCAATCAGGAAATAAAGGCCTTTTGTGAGATGAAATATGGTGTGCAGTTTGATGTATTTGCGAAAGTGGATGTAAACGGCAGACATGCTGCTCCGCTTTTCCAATTTTTAAAAGAAGAAGCAGCTAAACTGTCCCCTAAAAAGAAAGGTTTCCTTTTTAAATTGCAAAAAGATCCCAATGCCATCAAATGGAATTTTACTAAATTTATAATTGATCGGGACGGAAAAGTGGTAAAAAGAGTGGAACCTTCCACACCACCCGAAGAAATGACGGAAGATTTAAAAAATCTGCTTTAAAGTCTTGCTTTTTTCTTTTTTTGTGATACAATTGAGCTATCATTTCAAGAAAGGAAATTGAAAAAATGAAAAAACGTTCATTACTGATGATGCTGCTGCTCACAATTATCACTTTGGGTATTTATGAAGTAGTATGGTATGTGAAATTCCAGATGGAATTAAAAGCGCAAACAGGAAAAGGTTTTGGTGGATTGGCACATTTCTTACTGACCATCGTTACTTTTGGTATTTACTTTATTTATTGGCAATACGCTGCCGGTAAAAGGTTAGCAGAACAAGGCCTTGAAGATCAATCGGTCCTTTACCTTATTTTAGCTTTCGTTTTCCCAGTCATTAATCCTTATTTAATGCAAAACCAAGCAAATAAGCTTAGTTAGTAAAAATCCCTCCTAAGAGGGATTTTTATTTATTCTCCAAAAGGAGAAATTTGATTTGAAAAGCAATTAATAACAAGATAAAAATGACTTCAATGGTTAACAGGGTAAGGAAAAAATCATAATAAGGAATAGCTTACCCACCTTCATCACTGAGTTTATGGTAAATCAGGGAAATAAGGGGGAGGGATTCCAGACCAATACAGATTCCTGTATACCTTTTTAACCGGGATTGAAAAGACAGAGCAAGCAAATTAAATAAAGCAATGATAATAAAAAGAAGTGTCCATGCCGAACTGATTTCCACTTCCAGTGCAAGAACTTTTATGATAATGCGAAAAATGATATCCAAAGCAACGATAAAGCAGGCAAGAAGGGCAGTAATAATAAAATACATTTTTTCTCTTTTAACCATAGCTGTTTCGACTTCCGGACTATCCTGTTCTATATTCCAACAAAACAGGATGAAAAAAACAAGTTTTAGGGAAAGAAAAGAAGAAAGGGATTCGCATGGAGGGAGATTTCGGTCCGATCAGAGATTTGGACGAAAGAGTCTGAAAAAAGGACTGGAGGGGTAATAAAAGCCCTTTTTTGCTATCGTAGTGGGAAAATGAAATAAAATTAAACGAAACTTAAGGAAAAGCCAATTTTCTTGGTTTTTTTAGTTTTTTATGTTACAATAAAAAAAAGAAGAGAAAGAGAATGATTTATGAAAAAATTAGGAATTTTAATACTGATTATGTTGCCGATACTATTGGGAGGTTGTCAGAACAAAACCGAAATTGATCTGCTTGTTGAAAATCTCCCTGCTATAGAAGAAATAAGTCTTGCCTACCAGGAAGATGTTATAGATTTATGGGAAACCATTCATGGAATGAGTGAGGAAGAAAAAGCCCTCTTATTACCGGCAACCATTGAAAAGATTGATAATTTGATGGTTCAGATGATGGTTTTGGAAAAGCTTGCTGAAGACCAAGTTGCAGTTGAAACATTTGTAACCCTTTTTAATGAACTTCCCTCTTTGCAGGAATTGACAATCAATCAGCTGGATACCATTTTAGCCCTTGGGGAACAGTTCCTTGCTCTGACAACAGATCAGTTCAATCTGTTGCCGGAAAATGTTGGCTCTTCCTTTTTGGAATATGAAGAAGAAATGCTGGAAACAATTCTTCCTGCCTATCAGGAAAGGGAAGAAGATGCTTTTGCTGACTTCAGCAGTTTTATGAGTGTTGCGATTCCGAGTGAAATTGAAGACTCAGTTGTGTTGACACCGGAATATTTTTACCAGGATGTTGTTTTTGATATTTCCTGGACAAGTTCCGATGAAACTATTATCAGCCCAAGTGGAGAAGTAATTCGCGCTGTTCAGAATAAAAATGTTATTCTAACAGCAAGAGTTAGAGGATTATCTTCTTCTTTTACCTATCAAAAAACTGTTTTGGTGCGAGGTACAAAAATCGTGGATATGCCTGATTTGGATCCAAATAAAAAATTAACTTTTGCCTATTTTCGAAATCCTGCCTATGGTACCAACCTTACAACACGGGATTATATGAAGATTGATGTTCTGAACTATGCTTTTGGGAAAATAATCAACGGTAAACTGAATGTCATGAATTTATCCAATTTGGAAAAAGTATTGGAACTGCGCGAAAAAGGAGTGCGGATTGTCATTGTTATTGACGGTGTGAGCACAGATACGCGTGCTGCTTTTGTTGAAGCGGCAAGTACGGATGCAAAACGTAAACAATTGGCTGATTCAATCGCTGATATCATTGAACTCTATCAAATGGATGGAGTTGATCTGGACTGGGAATATCCAAGCGGAACAACAGAAAAAAACAATTTTTCTCTGTTGGTGAGAGAAATAAGGCAAGCCCTTGATTTATCTTCCCGAAAACTGTTGCTGACTGCTGCGGTTCGGGCTGGTGGATATTCCACTCATTATGATTTACCTGTACTGAATCAATACATTGATTATTTACATATTATGACGTATGGTATGAGTGGAAGCTCAAGTGCCCGCCACCAATCTGCTCTTCATACTTCAACCTATGCAACCTATTCGGTCGAACGTTCGGTCGTAATGTACACCAACGGCGGATTTGACCGCAATAAACTTGTATTTGGGATACCGTTTTACGTGAAAATGGGAGATGTGGCAGGAAGTCCAATCAATCCTCTGGGATACAGTCTATCCAATGATTCTGCCATTTCTTTTACCAGTTTTACGAACACCTATTACAATAAAAACGGATATGTTGAATATTTTGATGCAGCAGCCAAAGTGTATTATTCCTATAACGGAACAAGGTTTGCTTCCTATGACAACCCTGCTTCGATAAAACTGAAATGTGAATGGGCAATAGCTAATAATGTAGGCGGAGTAATGTTTTGGGATTATGGTCATGATTCCACTTATGGAACATTGCTTGATGCTATTTATCAAGAATTTAAAATATAGGAGATGATTGTGGTGAAGAGCCCAAAGGTTGCCTTTATCTATCGATGCACTCTGGTAATTATTGCTCTATTGGGAGTTTTGCTGTCAGTTTTTATACAGGGGGGAGATCACCCTGCCCGAATGTTGGTATATTTCACTGTCCAAAGTAACTTAATGGTGGTTATCGTATATGCTGTCCTGACAAAAAGAAAACTGCGGGTGCTTCGAAACCCTCTTTCTGAAGAAAAGCCGCTTCACCCCATCATTTATATGGGAACGCTTTTTACCATTATGATAACATTTTTGGTTTATGCCCTCCTTTTGTCTTCTGTTCGTTTTGATATGGGAGGAACAAGCAGTGAAATGGGAACAGTTATCAATATCATCGTTCATTATTTGGTTCCCATTCTTTGCATTGTTGATTATCTTGTTTTTTATCCCAAAGGAAAAACAAAATATCGATATGCAGTTTATTGGCTGTTGATTCCCTTGGTTTATTTTATATTTGTTTGTATCAGAGCCCAATTGGGGGATGTTCTTTATACTATTAAATATAGTGGTATAGCGCATCAGACCTATTATCCCTATCCATTTATAGATGTAGCTTATTTAGGGATTACACAAACCATTATCAATGCTTTATTTTTATTGTTTAGCTTTCTTGTCTTAGGTTTATTAATGATAGGAGCAGATCAGTTATTAATTAAAAACCAACAGAAACAAAAAAAAGACCTGCCGTAAAAATGCGATGAACAGATTGTTTTCATCCAAATAAAGATTTTATTCCCTATATTTCTTTTAAACAGACTCTTTGAAAAGAGTCTGTTCAGACCGTTGACAAACTAATTTTAAAATGGTCAAAATATTAATAAAAGTCATAAAAAGTGGATTAAATCACAATTTATGACTTT
>JAQUYJ010000077.1:0-842 GCA_028691905.1 Bacilli bacterium | reverse complement strand
TATATTATAACATTTTTGAGGTCAAATTACCAGACATAAAAAAGACTGCTGACAGTTTGTCAACAGTCTGAACAGACTCTTAGAAAAGAGTCTGTTTTTAAATTTAAAATATTTTTTTATTTTCTCTTGCATTTTTGAAAATTTAGTATATAATGATTGCTATCAAAAATGTTCGATAGGAGGAGCATAAAAGAAGTGGAAAAAAAAGTTGTTATTGAATTAATTGACCTTGTGAAAAAATTTGACGAAGAGAATGTCGTCAACAAAATTAATCTACAGATTTATGAAAATGAATTTGTGACGTTATTGGGACCGAGTGGTTGTGGAAAAACCACCACCCTACGAATGATTGCTGGATTTGAACATCCGGATGAAGGTAAGATAATTATTAATGGAAAAGAATTTAATGATTTACCTCCCTATGCAAGACCGGTTAATACGGTATTTCAACGCTATGCCCTTTTTCCCCATTTGAATGTATTTGAAAACGTTGCTTTTGGATTGCGTAACCGCAGTCAAGCCTATTTGCTTCGCTTTTTTAACGAAGAAGCAATGAAGGAAGAAATTTGTAAAGAAAAAAACAGTGATGAAGTCATTAAAAAAGATTGGAAAAAGAAAATCAACCAAAAAATTACAGAATCGGTCAGTAAAGCATTGCAACTCGTAAAACTGACTGGTTTTGAAAAAAGAAAAGTCAATCAGATGAGTGGCGGACAGCAGCAGCGGGTTGCCCTGGCCCGGGCTTTGGTCAATAAACCGCAAATTTTATTATTGGATGAACCGCTTGCTGCCCTTGATTTAAAGTTACGCCAAAATATGCAGTATGAATTGAAGGAAATACA
>JAQUYJ010000076.1 GCA_028691905.1 Bacilli bacterium | reverse complement strand
ATGGTTCGCTTACTGGAAAGATTTTTGTTTGAATTTTCTTCATGAAATCGGTTTGAATTCCAACCGCCTGCGTACTCGCGATCATGACCAAAATGAATTGTCTTTTTATTCCAATGCAACAACCGATATAGAATTTTTGTTTTTCTTTGGTTGGGGAGAATTATGGGGTATAGCTGACCGAACTGATTATGATCTGGCAACACATCAAAAACATTCAAATGAACCTTTAGAGTATTTTGATCCGGAAGACAACAGCAAATATCTTCCCTATGTCATTGAACCTTCTGTCGGAGTGGAACGCCTCTTGCTTGCTGTATTAACTTCAGCTTATGAAGAAGAAAAACTCCCCGATGGTGAAATTCGTGAAATTCTGCACCTTCATCCTGCTCTTGCCCCAGTCAAACTTGCTGTTTTGCCTTTGACGAATAAACTTATCCCGCAAGCAGAAGAGTTATATTTTAAACTTACTAAATCGTTTCTTTGTGATTTTGACACCAGTGGAAAAATCGGAAAACGATATCGTCGCCAGGATGCGATAGGTACACCCTATTGTTTGACGTTTGATTTCGACAGTTTGGAAGATCATTGTGTAACAATACGGGAACGTGACAGTATGGAACAAATTAGAATTGCCATAGATGAGGTTGAAGCATATATTATCAAAAAGATTCAGTAGGTGGTTGGATTGAAAAATTTTCAAAACACAATTGAAGAAATAAAGGAAAAAGCGGATATTGTACAGATTATAGGACAATATGTCGCATTGGAAAAACAAGGCTCCAGTTATATTGGGCTTTGTCCTTTTCATAATGATAACCATCCATCCATGTCTGTTTCTCCAACAAAGAAAATTTTTAAATGTTTCAGTTGCAATGCTTCTGGCAATGTTGTTTCATTTGTGGAACGATATAAAAACATCCCTTTTATTGAAGCGCTTCGCGAAGTTGGTGAAACGGTGGGAATAAAAGTGGAATCCACCAAAACAGAGATTGAACAGAATAAAAACAAAAAATATTATACTCTGATGAATGATGCCAGTTCTTTTTATCGGTTTTATCTTCGGAATACAGAAGAAGGAAAAGAAGCACTGGCTTACCTTGCAGGCAGACATTTAAGTGATGAAATCATTCAACACTTTGAAATCGGTTTATCAGGCTCAGATCAGGATGACTTGTTTCAAGCAATGACAGAAAAAGGACATCTTGCTTTAGATATGGTAGACTGTGGGTTAATCCGCTTGAAAGATAAGTACTTTGATGTTTTTCGGAAAAGAATTATGTTCCCTTTGCATGATCTGCGGGGAAATGTTGTTGGTTTCAGTGGACGAAAATATCTTTTGAATCATGATGAAGCAAAATATGTAAACAGCAATGAAAATGTAATTTTTAAGAAGAGTCAAATTCTTTACCATTATCACGAAGCAAATCAGGATATAAAAAAGAATGACCACGTGTTTTTGTTTGAAGGTTTTTTGGATGTTATTGCTGCTTACCGGGCTGGTATCAATCATAGTGTTGCCAGTATGGGAACTGCTCTGACTATCGAACAAATACGGGCAATGAAGAGACTAACATCCCATGTAACGATTTGTTATGACGGAGATGATCCGGGAATCGAAGCAACGAAACGAGCCATCTTAATGTGTGTTCAAGAAGAAATGGAAGTTCGTGTTGTTTTTTTGCCGGACGGAAAAGATCCAGATGACTATATCAATCAGTTCGGGGAAAAAGCATTATATGATATTCTCCAGAACCAGGCATCGAATGGAATGGATTTCCTTTATAGCCAAGCAAAAAAAAATCTAATAAAAGATGATTTAAACAGCATGGAACAATTTAAGAAATCAATTTTTTCTTATTTAAATTTT
Source organism: Bacilli bacterium (assembly GCA_028691905.1). Taxonomy (GTDB): domain Bacteria; phylum Bacillota_I; class Bacilli_A; order ML615J-28; family CAG-698; genus JAQVOS01. The sequence continues at coordinate 3,394 of JAQUYJ010000076.1, read as the reverse complement.
TTCCACTCTCATATACTGATCGAAAGTTACTTAAAAAAATTAGCAAGCGAATTGAATCTTTCTGTTGATAATATATTTTCTGATTATCAGGAGCTTATTACACAAGCTCCAGTCGCGTCTTTTATAGAGGTTGATCTACCCGCATTAGAAACTAAAAAGATAACAAAACCTAATTTTGATCGGAAGTTTACCATCATTCAAGAACAGCTAATCTATTTAGCTCTGAAAGAACCGCAATTATTTGATGAGATATTTCGAGGTTTTAATTATTGTTTTGTTTCACCGTCCCATCAGTCACTGATGGTTCATTTGTGTGAAGTTAAAAATGACCTTTCCAATTCGGAATGGATTGAGAAAACCATCCCCGCTGAATTGATGCAGCTTTATCATGATATATGTCATATTTACCCAATCCCAGCAAAAGAGAAATGGGGTCGCTATTTGGAAGATTTCAAAATGTATCAAGTTTATAAAGCAAAAAACATTCACCAGGAAGACTGTAAAAACCGTGAAATTACAGCGGAAGATTTATCTATTCAAACACAGTTAAAGAAAAAACAGATTAAAATGAAATTTAAAAAAGGAGAGTAATTGCATGATCCAAGAAAACCAAGCATTAGCTTTGTTGATTGAAGAAGGAAAGAAAAAAGGATATATTGCTGTAAAAAAAATATTGGAATTAATAGATGAAGACAGTGAAGATTTTGATGAATTATCCAAATATTTGGAGCAGGAAAATGTCGATTTGGTTAAAGATGAAGATTTGGAAGAGTATGAATTAAAAACTTTGGAAGAGGATGAAGACTGCGGTGATTTGGATGAACCCGATCTGGATTGTGATCCTGATTTTGATTCTTTTTCAAATGAAATTGAAAATGATTTAAAAACCAAAGATATTGACGATATTGTATCCAATATAGTCCCACCTTCCAGTGCGGATGATCCTATAAAAATGTACTTAAAAGAAATCGGTCAAATTGATTTGTTGACTACTTATCAGGAACTGGATTTATCGAGAAAAGTACAGGACGGATTATTAGGTGAAGAAAGACTTCGCTTGAATAAACGAAGCAAAAAACCTGTTGAATTCACAGAAGAAGAATTGCAGACGATTGCACAGAAAATTGAAAACGGTCAAGAGGCAAGGCAAGTTTTAATTGAATCCAATTTACGCTTGGTTGTTTCGATCGCTAAACGGTATCTGGGAAGAGGAATGCAATTCCAGGACCTGATTCAAGAAGGCAATATGGGATTGATGAAAGCGGTCAATAAATTTGATCCAACCAAAGGATTTAAATTTTCCACTTATGCTACATGGTGGATTCGTCAGGCAATCACACGAGCGATAGCTGATCAGGCAAGAACAATCCGAATACCTGTGCATATGGTTGAAACCATCAACAAACTGGTGCGGACACAGCGAAAATTAACACAGGAACTACGCCGCGATCCTACATCCGAAGAATTGGCGAATGAATTGAAAATCTCTGTTGAGAAAGTACAGCAAATCCAAAAAATCGCTCAGGAACCAGTTTCATTGGAAACTCCAGTTGGCGAAGAAGATGATTCCACTCTCGGTGATTTTGTTCATGATGTTGAGTTGCCTAATCCTTTGGATTATACTATCAATGAAAAATATAAGGAAGAAATTGATACAGTTTTAAAAACCTTGACACCGCGAGAAGAAAAAGTACTTCGTTTGCGTTTTGGCTTAACCGATGGCAAACCCCATACGCTCGAAGAAGTAGGAAAAGAGTTCGGTGTAACAAGAGAACGAATCCGCCAGATAGAGGCAAAAGCCATTCGGCGTTTACGGCATCCGACAAGACAGAAAAGACTTATTCAATATAAATAAGATACCATTGGGTATCTTTTTATTTACATTTGTGTCATTTTTTGCTAGAATAAAAATAAGGTGGTTGATATGATACGATTAGAAGAACTAGCAAAATTTATTCCTCCCTATCAAAAAATTGCTGATATCGGGTGTGATCATGGTTTATTGATTAAAAAGGCTTTTTCATATGGAATTACCTTCGCCCAAGCCATCGATAACAAAGAAGGACCGCTTGAAGCAGCAAAGAAAAATTTGGGTGGATTTTGTGATGCTGTTGAATTTTCATTAAGCGATGGATTAAGCAATTTAAGTAATAAAGTTGAAGTAATCATTCTTGCTGGACTGGGAGCGGATCTGGCTATAAAAATTCTCGATCAAAGCAAAGAGAAATTAAAATTAATCAAACGAATGATTATCCAAGTGAATAAAAATCCGGATAAAATACGGGAATATAGCAAGAATATAGCTTTTAAAATCGTTTCTGAGAAGATTATCTTTGAAAGGAAGCACTTCTATGAGATAATCGTTTTTGAACCGGGTGAACGCGACTTGCGTCCGGAAGAAATTTTGTTTGGCCCCTGCTTGCTTCAAAAAAAAGATACCCTATTTATCCAAAAATGGAAAGAAGAGTATTTGAAAATAAAAGACTGGCATCAAAAAAAGAATATTCAAAAAAAAGAATTCATTGAAAATTACGTATTAAAAGGAGAAAAAAATGCAAATTAAAGACATCGTTACATGTTTGGACGAATGGTTTCCGATTGAACTGGCCAATGTAGAAGATGCAACAAAAGTTGGTTTTACGATTGGATCCAAAACGGAAACGCTTCAGAATATTTTACTTACGCTCGATTTAACAAAACAAGTAATAGAAGAAGCGATTAATCTGAATGCAAATCTCATCATTGCCCATCATCCTTTTCCTTATTATCCATTGGCCACCTTTTTTATGAATGATGAACATACGCAAATTTTAGAGAAAATGATAAATAATCAGATATCTTTTTATGCAGCACATACGAATATGGATGTTGCAGAACATGGGATTAATGACACATTGGCATCTGTTCTTGAATTGAATAATATAAAAGGTCAAGTAAAACGTGATTCCTATCTGCGGGTAGGTGATATTGAACCCGTCTCATTAACTGATTTTTGTATTCATGTGAAAGAAAAATTCAATATCAAAGGGCTGAAAATTGTCGGTTCACCAAATAAAATGATTAAACGAGTCGGGATAGTAGGTGGGAGCGGCTGTCATCTTGAAGAAATCAGGCAAGCAATAGAAGAGAAATGTGACGTTTATCTGACCGGAGAATTTAAATTGAGCAGTGTTCAATATGCTGATTTTCATCAATTGGCAATGATGGAAATCCCCCACGGGTTAGAAAAATCGGGCCTGAATCATTTACAAATACGTTTAAAAAATCGACTGGGAGCGAAATATAAGGTCTATATCAGCAAAATAAACACCGATCCCATTTGGTTTGCATAAAATAAAAAAAGTGGTAGAAAAGACCACTTTTTTATTGTTCGATAATTGCTTCTACAGGGCAG
>JAQUYJ010000002.1 GCA_028691905.1 Bacilli bacterium | reverse complement strand
TAAAAGTCAAATTGCATTTTGCTGTCCACTCTGCAAACTGATCGTTTTCAGACAAAAATCCATACCCAGGGTGAATGGCATTGCATCCAGTAGATATGGCAGCACTCAATATGTTTGTCATGTTTAAATAACTGTCTTCACTGTGGGCAGAACCAATGCATATTGCTTCGTCTGCCATTTTTACGGGAAGGGAATCTGCATCTGCTTCCGAATAAACACTGACACATTCCATTCCCAGTTCTTTGCAGGCCCGAATAATACGAAGGGCAATCTCTCCCCGATTGGCTATTAGAATTTTGTTTGCCATAGGGTTACTCCATCCGCATCAGAACCTGATGAAAGCCAACAGCCTGACGGTTTTCGACCAGGATTTGTTTAATGATGCCGTCTCTCGGGGCATGAATTTCATTCATTATTTTCATTGCTTCTACAATACCGATAATCTGCCCCTTTTTAACGGGGTCCCCTGCTTTTACGAAGGGAGGATTGGTCGGACTGCTGCTTGCATAGAAAGTTCCGACAAGGGGAGAAACGAGATCCAAAAAGGAAGAAGAAACTTCTTCCTTCTTGGCAACGGGAGTATTTTCTTTGCTTAACTTTAAAGTAAAAGCGTCACTGACTACTTCTAAATGGGTGAGATTGGATTTTTCGAACTGTTTGATCCATTTTTCCAATTCCTTTTTTTCCATTTTGATATCCTTTCTATTCTTTTTTAAGAATGAGGGTTAATATAGCCTAGACCAATCGCTGTTAAGCCGACATGGGCAACAATGGTTGCCGGCAAACGGAACTGTTCAACAACGACATGGGGCAGTTTTTCACGAATCATTTGATAAGCCATCTGTACATCTTCTTCATTGGTACCGCAGGATAAATGAACAATTCCGTTTTCCGGATCAATTTCAGGCAGGATTTTTTCAAAAGCAGCAAGAAGCGCACTTTTGAAAGTACGAACATTTTGGATGGCAACCAATTTTCCTTCCCGATTAAAATGAATAACCGGTTTGATGCGGAGGATATTGGCAACAAAGCCTTTTGCGTTGGATAAGCGGCCATTCTTAATCAAAGCAGACAAGTCATTTACCGTTAAATAATATCCCCAGGACGATTTAATCTTTTCAACATGGGCCAATACTTCATCCACCCCTTTTCCTTCACTTACCTGTTTGGCAGCTTCCAGTGCCATATGAAGCAAAATAGAAGCGGTTGTAAGGGTATCAACAATAATTACTTCAATTCCCTTAATAATTTCTTTTGCGAGATGAGCATTTTGGAAAGTACCGCTTAATTCTCTTGATATCGGTAAAAAGATTATATGGGTGTAACCTAATTTTTTTATCTGATTGTACTTTTCAAGCATTTCACCAACGGACGGTTGGGAAGTCTTGGGAACCAATTTGGATTTAGACAGGGCAGTAAAGAATGGTTCATCCTGATTTTTTTCAAAGTTTGTAAAAGTTTCCTCCCCTAAAAAACAGGGTAAGTCAATCATGAACAAGTGTTCATAACTGTGTTTTTGAGCGTATACGGACGAGGAACTGTCCGTTAAAATAGCAATTTTCTGATTCATAATTTTCTCCTTATAGTAGCATAATAGCTTTGAAGTTCAAATAATTTGAAATTCAAACTATTTTATCACGTTTTATTGCTGTTGTCAATATTTTTATAAAGAATTTATTTGATAAAGCAAGTCAAAATGAGGTATAATAAGAGTAGGTGATTCAAATGAAAGCGTATGAATGTAATCAATGCCATTTTCAGGCACAGGAAAAACAAAAAAAATGTCCGATCTGCAATAAAGAAATGCAAGAAATAGAAAAAGAAATCAGCTTCGACCCCAATCTTCCCAAACAGATATCCAGTCAGGACCGAACAGTTCAGCTTGGATATTACTGCTTCACCTGTAAGAAAGTACAAATGAATCAAATCTGTCTCGTCGACAATAATATAAACAGTCTATGCCTCCTTTACAATGGAAAAAAAGCAATAATTAAACGAATTCATCATTTACGGGATGTTTTCGATGAAGAAGAGGTTCTGGAAATCAGTAAACAGCTGACAGAGCAGGAAAAACATTGGCTGTATCATCACTTTGCCGGTGCCTATCGTTTTTTTTATCGAAAAGATAAAAACAAAGCCATTGTCAGTTTTGTGATGGCGCTTGTGATGTATGTTTTTTGTTTTTTGATTGCTGCCAATTTTGCGGGGGGAGAATTGCATCTGCTGGTACCTGTTTTTAATGGCTTGGCAAATACAATGGCTTTTATTTTCATTGTCCTTGGCATCTGGTATTTAATTGATGCAAGTCAGGTCGAATATGCTGGTATTCCGAAAAAAGTAGGAATACTTGCCATGGTATTTTATTTGATTTATGTTGTTGTTGCAATTGTACTGGAATTATCCTTTACGGACAGCTATTTATTTGGGGGAGGAATCTTCTTGCTGCAAAGCATTGTTTATTTGGGCTTGGCCAAAAAAGAGGGAAAGCAATGATGAAAAAGAATATTATAACTGTTGTATTGATTATCTGGATTTGTTTTATTTTCTTCAATTCACTCCAAAACGGAACCGATTCCGCTCAGACCAGTGGAACCATCACGAATTGGATTTACCAATTTTTAAATTGGCTGAACATTACAGTTGATGTCAATATATTATCACTTTGGGTCAGAAAAGCGGCACATGTTACTGAATTCATGATTCTAGGTATTCTCATGAGTCTGTATCTGTTTCATTATATGCTCAGTATTCTCTATCACGGCCTCTATACAATTGGACTTTGTATACTGGTAGCTGTTGTTGATGAGGGAATCCAGTTACTCGTACCGGAGCGATACGGTTCAATTGCTGACGTTGGCATCGATGCAATCGGCATTATTTTCGGTTGGACAATCGTTTATCTTATCGTAAGAAACAAGAAAAAGGCAGTTCATTAATCTGCCTTTTTTATTTATTTGGTTAATTCGATGAATAAATTGACATCTTCTTTAATGACTTCAAGGGAACTGCGCCAGAAATCCACTTTTGTAATGTCTATACCGATTAATCCGGCGACATCCATTAAATTGGATTTTCCGGTATTGCGAAGGAGCTTTTTAAGGTCATCGACAAAAGCAGAACCTTTTGTCTGATACTGGGCATAAATTCCTTTCGCGAAAAGGAGTCCAAAGGCATAGGGAAAGTTATAGAAGCTTCTTCCGGTCGAATAATAATGGCTTTTATTGATCCACATTCCCTCGTTTAGAAAATCAGGATCCAAACCATCACCATATGCTTCTTTTTGAGCCTGAAGCATGATTTGATTTAATGCTTTTTCGTTTAAGAATTCCTGTTCACAGCGCTTAAAAACTTCAGTTTCAAACAGATAGCGGCTTAATATATCGACAATCACCTGAGTGGCGTCCTGCAGTTCCTGTTCGATGAGCCCTAATTTTTCTTCTTTGGAGGTGGCTTCTGCGAAAGCAGCTCTTTTGACGATTGTTTCACAGAGAATGGATGCCGTTTCCGCAATCGGCATTGGGTAATTGGTGTTGGTAACCCGTTCTTCAAAAATATTGAAGTTGTGGTAAGCGTGACCCAATTCATGGGCGATGGTGGAAATGTCACCGATACTGCCATTGAAGTTGGTCAGAATTCTGCTTTCTTTCAAAGCATAGTTGCTAGCACAGAAAGCACCGCCGCTTTTTCCTGCCTTTGGTAAATAGTCAATCCAGTCTTCATCAAATGCCCGTTTCGCCAGATCATGAAGATCGGCTGAAAAACCGGCAAAATTTTTCAAAATAAAGGCCTGGGCTTCTTCAATCGTATATACAGTCGTACAGGAGCCCATTGGTGCAAACAAATCATAGAAAGGAAGACCGTTTGGATGACCGAGCAGGGCAGCTTTTGCCTTCAGATATTGGCGGAAAACGGGTAAGTATTCTTTCATTGCGGTTAAGAGAGCGTCGAGGGTCTCGTTGTTTATTCTGCTGTCAGATACCGTTCTGGCAAGGGGAGAGTCGTATTTTCTTTTTCTTGCCATGGTAATGACTTCTTTTTTGATACCGTTTAAAGCAAAAGCGGAGGATCGTTCAATTTTTTTATATGCCAGCTTCTCCGCAAAATAAGCACTCTTTCGAATCAGGGGATCGGCGTCATAGGCCAGATTCCGTACTTTAGAGAGGGGAATCGTAGTGCCTTCATAATCCACTTCCAGTGTTGAAGTCAGAACTGTCTGCATTTTGGAGAAAAGGGAACCACCGCTTTGATTCAGTTCTGCAGCCAGTACTTCTTCCTCATCACTCAGTAAATGAAGATGGTTTGCTTTTGTTTCCAAGAGGATAAAACGGACTTCTTCCAAGAGGGGATCACTTGCAATCACTTCTTCCAGGTTGGGAAGGAGTGCAACATAGCGGTCAATTTTTGTTTCGGGGAGGGTTGTTTTCAACATTTTCTGTCTTAAAACAACCATTGCATTGCTGAAATCAGCATTGGTAGAATCAGTTGCAAGCTGCAAAGAGATATAGCCAAACAGTTTCGCAGCGATGACATGTATTTCTTCACCCAGAAGAATGGATTTCTTCAATGTTTCCCGAGGGTTGTTTTGGCCCAAAGTAAGAGAAAACTGACTTAATTCTTCCATTTTTTCTTCTAAACGTAATTGGTCCTGATGAAACTGAGGATCATCCAAACCTTTGTAAAATTTATCTAAATTCCATGTATACATAAGAATCCTCCTTTTTGATATTATATCATTATTTTTTAAAAAGGGAAAGATAGTAGAGAAATTTTTTGGTTTTTGTGGTAAAATAAGACCGGTGAAGAAAAATGTATGATGTAATTGTAATCGGAGGCGGACATGCCGGAGTGGAAGCTGCTCTGGCCAGCGCCCGTTTAAATAAAAAAACACTTTTAATATTAGGAAATCAAAAAAAAATGGCGAGTATGCCCTGTAATCCTTCCATTGGCGGTCCTGCAAAAGGAATCATTGTCCGCGAAATAGATGCTTTGGGAGGAGAGATGGCAAAAGCAATTGATGCCACCCTGCTTCAGGTAAAAATGCTGAACAGTTCAAAAGGACCGGCAGTCCGGGCACTGCGGGCACAGGCAGATAAAATTACATATCCAGCCTATATGGAAGAGGTAGTCAGCAATACTCCTCATTTGGAAGTACTGGAAACCTATGTTCATGAATTAATCGTTGAAGACAATCAGATTAAAGGAATCGTAACCAAGGACAAAGAACAGATTCCTGGTAAAAATGTCATTTTATGTACGGGAACCTTTTTAGGTGCTGTCATTTTAATCGGTGATCAGAGTCGACCATCGGGTCCGGAAGATGAACCTACTGCCAGTGACTTAAGCAATTCTTTAAAAAGACTGGGATTTGAACTGATCCGTCTGAAAACAGGGACTCCACAGCGGGTATTAAACAGTTCCATCGATTACAGCAAAATGGTTCCCCAGTATGGAGATCAAGAACCATGGCGGTTCAGTCAGACAACCAGGGAAGTAATTCCTTTTGAAAAGCAGGTTGTTTGTTACCTGACCTATACAACAGAAGAAACTAAAAAGATAATTCAGGCCAATATTCACCGTTCCAGTATGTATTCCGGTCTGGTTACAGGAGTGGGACCCCGATACTGTCCTTCCATTGAAGATAAAATCATACGGTTTTCGGATAAAGACCGCCATCAGCTGTTTATCGAACCGGAAAGTCTGTATATGGATGAAATGTATATTCAGGGCTTTTCTACAAGTCTGCCCCGGGATGTTCAGGAAGAGTTAATTAAAACGATTCCCGGATTGGAAGAAGCCATCATCACCAAGTATGCTTATGCGATTGAATATGACGGTATTAATCCGATGCAGCTAAAAAACAGTTTGGAATCAAAAGCAGTAAGCGGTTTGTTTTTTGCTGGACAGATCAACGGAACCAGCGGGTATGAAGAAGCAGCTTGTCAGGGATTGATGGCAGGAATCAATGCTGCCCGCAAATGTGATAATCTCACTCCTCTTGTTTTGAAACGGAATGAAGCCTATATTGGTGTTTTAATTGATGATTTGATTACAAAAGGGGTAAAAGATCCGTATCGGATGCTGACATCACGAGCTGAATTCAGACTGCTTCTTCGTCATGATAATGCAGAAGAGCGCTTATTGCATTATGGATTTGAAATCGGCTTAATAAATAAAAAACGCTATTTGGATCATCTTCATCAACAGGAAACAATCAAAGAAGCCATCGACCAAATGAGGACAGTCAAAATCAACCCCAAACCGGCTGTAAATACCTATCTGGAAAGTCAGGCCAAGAATCCGATTCAAGTAACCCTAACTGCTTTTGATCTGTTGAAGAGACCCGAAATTGATTTTAGAGATGTAGAAGCAATTACAGGAATGAGTGTAGCCTTGAACGCAGAAGCAAGAGACCGGGCATTGATTGCGATAAAATATGAGGGCTATATTCAAAAAGAATACAAACAGGCAAAAAAGTTGGAATTAATGGAATCAAAGAAAATTCCTCCTACTATCGATTATGATAAAATTGTCAATATCGCAAAAGAGGCAAAGGACAAATTAAAGAAAATTCGTCCAGCCACCATCTCACAGGCGTCCCGTATCAGTGGCGTTAACCCAAGTGATATCGCAATATTATTGGTTTATCTGGAAAGCAGGAATAAAAATGAATCTGTTTGATCAATATTATGAGTTTCTGATTGCGGAAAATGAGAAATATAATTTAACCAGTATAACCAATTGCGAAGAAGTTAAAATAAAACATTTTGAAGACAGTCTGGCGGTTCAAAAAGCTGTTGATCTATCGAAAGTGGAAACGCTTTGTGATATTGGAAGCGGAGCCGGTTTTCCGGGTATTCCTTTAAAAATAATACATCCCGATTTGAAGGTTACCATTATCGAGCCCAGTAAAAAAAGAAGTACGTTTTTAAACAACTTAGTTTTGCTATTAAAATTAAAAGATGTTATAATAATAAATGACCGAGCAGAAGACTGGATTAAAAAAAACAAGGTCAGTTTTGATGTTGTGGTTGCCCGGGCAGTCAGCCAATTATGCATTTTAAGTGAATTGTGTCTTCCCTATGTAAAAGTAGGGGGTCTGTTTATTGCAATGAAGGGGGACCATTATCAGGAAGAAGTGGAAGAAGGACAGTGGGCAATAAAAACTTTGGGTGGAAAACTGATTGATATTATACTGTATGATTTATCAATGGATTACGGTAAAAGAAGTCTGATTGTGATCAGAAAAGATCACCATACCGATGTAAAATACCCACGGCCGTTCCATCAAATTAAAAACAAGCCTTTATTAAATGGGGGAAAAAGATGGGAAAAGTAATTGCGATAGCCAACCAGAAAGGTGGAGTGGGAAAAACCACTACTGCGATTAATCTGGGAGCTGCTTTTGTCAATGAGCAAAAGAAAGTATTATTGATTGACTTGGATGAACAGGCCAATGCAACAATAGGCTTGGGATTGTCAAGAGAACTCGTGGAAGCAACCAGTTTTGATTTATTATCAAAAGACATGGAAATAGATGATACGATTTACTATACGATAGATCCGCTTTTTCATATTATTCCAGCTTCCATTAAACTGTCCGGTTTGGAAACCCTGTTAATGGAGCATACCAACAAACAATTAATTTTAGCTGCGAAGATTGCGAAAGTAAAAGATGAATATGATTATATTTTACTGGACTGTCCGCCGTCGGTTGGAATCATTGTGGATAATGCCTTATTTGCCAGCGATTCGGTTATCATTCCGGTTGAATGCGAATTTTTTGCTTATGATGCTTTAACGCAGATGGTCAATAAAATCAACCAGATTCAAAAAGATAAAAAAAAGCTAAAAGGATCGCTTTTGATTGAGGGTATCCTTCTCACAAAATTGGATAACCGAAATGTTTTTGGATATAAAATAATGGATAAAATCCAGGAATTATTTCCCAACAGAACATTTAAAACGATTATTAACCGATCGAGCCATTTGCAGGAAGCACCCATGTATGGGAAAAGCGTATTGAAATTTGCCTATCATTCGCGGGGCAGTAAAGAGTACCGTGAATTGGCAACAGAAATTATTCAGAACAAGTAGGAGGGAATGATGTTTTTAGAAGATTTGAAGGCCTTTTTTGAAGAGCATGCTCATCCCATCTCTTCCACTATCGGTACGATATTGGTCATTGCGATTATATTAATTATTGTCAGTTTGATTGTTGGAGCATTTGTCCGCCAAACTGTAAATAAAAGAGCCAAACCGGTAGCGAAAATTATTCGAAGCTTAATTTTTTATATTGCCATTATTTTAGGAATTATCATCATTTTTGGAATATGGGGATATGATGTCAGGGCAATACTGATTGCTTTTGGGATTGGTTTCTTTATTGTCGGTCTGGCTTCCAGAGAACTGCTCAGTGATATGCTAAGAGGACTGGCGATTGTTTTTGCCAATCAGTTTGAAGTGGATGATGTTGTAGAAATCAATGGTTTCAAAGGAAAAGTAATAGAAATTGGTCTGTTGTCAACGAAACTGTTGCATCAAAACGGCAATATGAAAATTGTCAACAATTCTAAAATCAATGAATTAATCAATTATTCGCGTCATTATTCTCTGGCGGTTATTCAGGTCAGCATTGCATATGAAGAAAATCCGGATACGGTTATTTCCATGCTGCAGGAAAGGCTTGCCATGATGCGTGAAGTCTATCCAGAGATAGTAGAAGGCCCCAATGTCGTGGGAATATCAGCGATGGATGGAAAACAGGTTGAAATACTGATCCAGGCGAAAACCAACTGTGAGCAGCAATATGCCGTGGAACGGGGACTCCGTAAAAAAATAAAAGAGTTATTTGCTGAACATCATATCGCTTTACCGAAGGAATAAAAAAATGAATGCCAATATTTATGAAGTCGGAACTGTATTGGAATTTAAAAAAGAACATCCCTGCGGATCAAAAAAATGGAAAGTTTTGAGCGTGGGAGTGATGTATAAATTGGAATGTTTGGGTTGTAAAAGAATGATATTGCTGCCGAGGATTGACTTAAAAAAACGAGTAAAAAAAGTAGCAGAGTAAATAATCCATTTAAAAAATTTTTCATGTTATAATTAAGGGGTAAGATAAATTACCATTAAAAAAAGGAGATGAAAAATTATGATGGAAGAAAGAAATTTCAAAATGCCGTTAATCGGCGACCAAGCCCCTGCATTTGATGCAGTTACAACCCAGGGAACGATTCACTTCCCGGAAGATTACAAAGGAAAATGGGTGATTTTATTCTCACACCCTGCTGATTTTACTCCCGTCTGTACAACAGAATTTATGACTTTTGCTTCAATGGCTGCTGAATTCAAAGCCCTAAATACAGAATTGATTGGCTTATCCGTAGATTCTTTGTATGCCCACATTGCCTGGTTACGTAAAATTCAGGAACTGGAATGGAACGGTATGAAAAATGTAGAAGTTCAGTTCCCGTTGATTGAAGACATTAAAATGAATGTTGCAAACAAATTTGGAATGATCCAATCGCAATCTGATACCCAGGCTGTTCGTGCTGTATTTGTAATTGATCCCAATGCAATCATTCGGACAATTCTTTATTACCCTGCAGCAATTGGTAGAAATTTTGATGAAATCAAACGGGTTATTCTAGCCCTCCAGAAGGCAGACAAAGACAAGGTTGCCTGTCCAGCTAATTGGCGACCGGGGGATGACGTAATTATTCCAACACCGGGATCTTGCGGTACTGCAAAAGAAAGAATGGAATCCCATGAAGAAGGTAAAAAATGTCTTGACTGGTTCCTTTGCTTTAAGAAAGATAAATAATAACAGTGAAAACCATATCAAAATGATATGGTTTTTTGTTATAATAGCGTATATTTTTAAGTAAATTATGGTATAATAGGCAAAAAGGTAGGATGACATGAAAAAAATTACTGTTTTATTATTAATCATTTTCATTTTAGGAGGTTGCAATCCATCGGGTGAACAACTTGCTACAATTGGTATTGATGAAAACAATTTAACGATTGAAGTGGATGAAATAAAAGAATTGAGTATTTCATATACGCAGGGTTTTGTTTTAAAAGCAGAATCAATGGATGAAGAAATCGCTTCTGTGGACGGTCTTTTCATTATCGGAATCAAGGAAGGACAGACAACAGTCCGTTATTATCTGGAAGGAACCGATGCAGAAAAAATTATTCAGGTTGAAGTGGTATTGACACCGACAGAACAATTGGTAATTACCGGTCCTGATGTTGTTTACATCAATCAGGAAGTACAGTTTGAAATCAGCCCTGACGAAGAAGATATTTCATGGGCAGTGGAACCCGCAACACACGCTTCCATTTCTGATGAAGGATTATTACAACCCCTAACAAAAGGAAACATTACCGTTACTGCCCACAAATCAGGATATTTTCCAGCCAGTTTAACTGTGGTCATTACCGATGCTATCACAAATCTGGTTATAGAAGGACCGGGAATGGCTTTTGTGAATGAAACTGTAAGCTATGCAGTAGGGATGGAACCGGCGGCCGCCACAGCGAATTTTATCTGGGAGAGTTCCGATTCGGAAACAGCAGAAGTCATAGAAGGCGGTATCCATTTTAAAAAAGAAGGTTTAGTTGAAATTCGGGCAAGAATGGTCGAAAACGAAGAAATCCTTGTCAGCAAACAGATAGTGGTATATGCAGACGAAGAAGATGCATATGCCCAGATTCTAGTAGACCAAAATATGGAAACAGATGTGGTGAATGAAGATGAACGTTACTATATTCTGGGTACAAATGCGTTCAACGATGTGACCAGTGCAATCAATCACGCAAAAGTAAATACCACCATCATCCTCGCATCAGGAATCTATTCAAGTGATATCTATTTGAATAAAGGAAATATCGCCTTGGTTGGGCCGAATAGAAATATTGATCCCAATCAGGAAACAAGAAATGAAGAAGCAATTATTGAATCAACAATTCGCGTAAGTATCGGACTGACCAATATTCAGATTGATGGACTTGCGTTTACCAATCAGGGTAAAGTAATCGTATTAGGCAGTACACAGCAATTTGAATTCAAAAACAATTACATTTATGATACTACTGTAAACGCTAAAGTTTGGACGGAGGAAGATCAATATAGAGACGGAGTCGTTGCTTTTAATGAAACAACTACCTTTTCAGATCAGGTTTTAATCAGTCACAACCGTTTTGAACGGATTGGTGATGTTGGTGTAAACTATTCCAATATGAATACCATCAAGTTTTTAAACAATGAATTTGTTGACTTTGAAAAAGATGCCATCCGTTCTTCCAAAGGAATAGTCAATAAAACAAGCCAATGGCTTTTTATGGATAATAAGTTTGTAAATGGCCAATACAATGGAATTTTCTTTCGGACATATGGCTCAAACAATGAAAACAATGCCCATTTTATTTCGATTTACAATAACACTTTCCAAAATGTAGGAAAAACAGAAGTTGCTTATTCTGGTGCCGTCTCCTTCCGTAATTATCAGGAAGGTGAAACCAGTATCAATATCAGTTACAATGAATTTAAAGAATGTAAGAATTATTTATTCTTGCGTAACAATGCGGTAAGTGCCAATCAGAATCGGTACAGTGCCTATGTTACCTATAATGCCTTTTTAGGGGAACCGACACAGTATTACATGAAAAACAAGAACAGTACAGACAGCAGCACCACCAATCCGAGCCAAGCAAAATGGAGTCATAATTTTTATGGGTCAATCAATCAAACTGCTCTTTTGCTTTCATCCATTCAAAATAAATTCAGTGGGAACGCTGCAAATGATTTTCCTCTGGCAGAATATGATGAATTGCAGGGGATTGTTCCGGTATACGGCAGCAATACGGCCTATATGGGAACCGGGAGTAATTTAATTATTCCTGATGGGGCTGCTGTTCAGATTAATGATTCAAGTATTCTGACGATTGATGCAACAGGAAAAATTACACCATTGAAAGAAGGAAGCACGCAGATTGTGATTACTTCAGAAGACAAAACCACAGTGATGGAAATTCGTGTCAAACCAAGTTTAAGTATCAATTATATCAAACGATTGCTCGAAACTGCAATTGCAGAAGAAGGGTATAAAGAAGGACCGAATAATGATACCAAATACGGAACCTGGTATGGGATTCCCAATGCAGCTTGGTGTGCGATGTTTGTTACATGGAGTGCCAACCGTGCCGGTATCAGTACAAATGTTATTCCCCGTTATGCAAGTGTCAGCTTAGGGATGCAATGGTTTATTGATCAGGGCCGCTTTGAATATAAACAGGGATATGTACCCAAGGCAGGAGATTTAATTTTCTTCAAAAGCGATGGAGCATCTCATACGGGAATAGTCATCTCCAGTGACGGAACCAAAGTATACACTATTGAAGGAAATACAAGCGACATGGTCGCGAAAAGAAGCTATGATTTAGGATACAGTAAAATAACGGGATATGGATTGCCTAACTATCCCGTCTATGAAGGAGAAGACTTTGTTTTTGATGTGAGTGATGCAACCGACGGTTCTTCTTCTTCCACAAAATAGGAGAATAATATGTTGGGAACCATTGTTAATGTTATTGGCATTACAGTAGGAGCATTGCTGGGGTTACTGTTTAAAAGTAAAATAAAAGAAAATTTGATTGATGCTCTTCTAAAAGCAATCGGAATTGTCGTTTTTGTCATAGGTATCATCGGAGTTGTGTCCAATATGGTATACATTGATGGCGGAGCAATCAGAACAAGATACGAATTGCTGTTGTTAATCGCAATCGCTTTGGGAACATTAACCGGGGAAGCACTTAAACTGGATACACGGCTGAATCAGTTTGGTAAATGGATTGAAAAGAAATTCAATACCAATCAATTCTCAGAAGGGTTTATTACAGCAAGTTTAATTTTCTGTGTTGGTGCAATGGCAATAATCGGCAGTGTTGAATCGGCACTGGGAGAGCATACCACACTTTATCTGAAAGCTGCTATCGATGCAATAACGGCTTTGGTACTTGCTTCTACTCTGGGTTTTGGTGTGATATTCTCAGGAATTACGGTGTTTCTTTATCAAGGGTTGATTACTGCGATAGCCTGGATTTTTGGTGATGTTATGAGCACAGAATTTATCCAAAGTTTCAGCATGGTCGGTTATGTTTTGGTTGCCTGTATTGGTTTGAATTTCATTCGTCAGGAAAAATTAAAGCTTGCTAATATGCTGCCGGCACTTCTTATCATCATCGTTTACCATCTTATAGTATAACAGCCTGTTTCAAGCAGGCTTTTTTTTATTGAAATATAACTGAATTTTTAGTATAATAGGAATAGTAATGAAAGGTTGAGTCTATGAAATACGCCATTCTTTCCCTCAGACTGTTATTAAAAAAATATCCTTATGATCTGCTAATCCAGGCCATCACCATCATAATCAGTACTGTTGTGACGATTATTCCCATTTATATGATTGATCAGATTGTGCGAATGGTTCAAGACAACCGCCCCATTGAAGAAATGATGGGGATGATTTTGCTGATAGCACTCGTATTTGTTGCAGCCAATATCATCGGGATTTTTGTTGCTTATTATGATGCCTATATTGAAAGAAATTTTAAAGCAGAATGTTCGATTTTATTTTTCAAAAAATTGGACCAAATAGATTATGATTTTCATGAAAGTCCTAAATTTTTAAATGACTATACAAGAGCATTGGAAGATGGCACAGAAAGGATTTACCGGAGTGCCATTGGTGTTATTGCGATTGTTCGAATCGTTATCCAGAGTCTAAGTGTATTTGTCATTATTTTTACGATGCATTACATGGCTGTTGTCTATGCTATCGGGATTGGAATCATTTATCTTTTCCTGCGCTTTCAGATTGGACATCTGAATTATAAGGCTATGTCGCTGCAGCGTCCTTTTATGCGGCAACGGGGATATGTCAACCGAACCTTTTTCATCAAGGATTCAATGGCGGATTTAAAAACAACGCAGATTGAAGAAATATTACTGGAAAACAACGCGAAAGCAAATGATGAAATCGTTAAAGTGGTTGATGACCTGATCATGAAGAAAACGATCATCAGTTATATAGGAGATATCCTAATTGCTTCCATTTATCCCATCACACTGGGAGTATTGGCTTACGTAACAATTGAGGATATCGAAATTGCTTCCTTTGCGAGCCTGACAGTGGCAGCGACGACACTGTCTACTCTCGTTTCTCAGTTTGTTTCTGCAATCGGGGACTTGCAGAATCATACGGTGGAATGTCGGATTCCTTTTGAAGTGCTTAATATGAAATCCAAAATTGAAGGAATTGCTTTTCAGGATGTAATGGGAGATTTTTCTTCACTGGAAGTACAGAATGCATCTTTTTCCTATGATAAAGAGCATTTGGTTCTTGATAAAATAAATTTACATATCAACAAGGGTGAAAAAATTGCGATTGTCGGTTCCAACGGAGCAGGAAAAACAACACTCGTTAAATTACTGCTTCGACTCTACGATACGACGGATGGTGATATTTACATTAACAACCAGAATTATAAACAGACTACTGCGAAATCATTGCGGGAAAAAGTAGGGGCAGTATTTCAGAATGTAGAAGTCTATGCCGTGAGTATTGCGGAAAATATTCTGTTTCGAAAACCCCAAAACCAAAGTGACATTGATTTGATTCATCAGGCACTCCAATTCAGCGGTTTGGATGAATATATTAATTCTCTGGAAGAGGGAATCAACACACAGGTTACAAGAGAGTTTAATAGAACCGGAGCAATATTTTCCGGTGGTCAAATGCAACGGCTTGCCATTGCCAGAGGGTTTGCCCAGAACTATCAATTGTTTATTCTGGATGAACCGAGTTCCGCCCTGGATCCCTTATCGGAAGCACAGGTATATCAGAACATGATGGCACTCGGTCGGGAAAAAACAATCATTTTTATTTCACATCGCCTGACAACAACCGTAAATGCGGACCGGATCTACCTGTTCGAACAGGGTCAAATCATTGAAGCAGGAAACCATCAGGAGCTGATGGCACTTAATGGTGTCTATAAAAAAATGTTTCAATCGCAGGCGAGCAAATATTTAGGTGAAAACGATGAAGACAATTAAGAACAATTTGTGGGTTTTATCGTATTTTTATCGTTTTGTTCCGGTGTGGGTTTTCTCTGCTGTTTTTCAGATTATCGCATCTGTTGTGCTCAGTGTAAGCAAAATATTATTGATTAAAGAAGCCATTCAGTTGGTTATAGACGGTGCTGAAATCGAAATCTTATTTCGATCATTACTGCTTTTTGTTATTGTGATCATTGTAACTTCTTTTTTCAGAACATTTTATACTTCCTATGTCAGTGTCCGTTACCGGGTTGTATTTTTAAAGAAAATGCAGCAAATGATGTTTTCAAAAGTAAAAAATATTGATATGGAAAGTTTTGACAATCCCGGTTTCTATGACAATTACCACCGGGCTTTACGGGAAAGCATTTTCCGAAGTTTGCGGGTATTTGATGAATTGGTTCGCTTTTTGACTTCACTGATCAGTTCCATTGCCATCGGTGCAATCATTATTATCAGCGATCCCATTCTGATTGTCATCATCTTGATTTCTTCGCTGATTAATATTTTTGTTGTGAACAAAGTGAATAAAAACTGGTATGAATGGAGCAAGGAAACCGAACCGGACCGAAGAATGTATTACTATATCAATCGAACATTCTATCGGCAGAAATTCGCCGGTGAAATCAAAACAACGCCAATCAGCGATTTACTGACCAAAAAATATCAGGAAGCTGCAGAAATAATTAACAGCAAGTATGCGAAAACGCATAAAAAAGTGTTGTTTTTACGGACGTTTTATAATGTTTCAAAAGGGTTTATTGAACAGGGAGCCAGCTATGCCTATTTGGGATATCGGTTATGGAAGGGCATTATCTTAATCAGTGAATTTACTGCCACTGTCAATGCAACCCTGCAGTTTTCAGCCAATTTCATGGAGTCGATTCAGTTTCTGACTACACTTAAAGACAGCTCCTATTACATTGATGATTTTCTGTGGTTTCTGGAATACGAACCGAAAGTCGAAGAACAAAAGGGAATCAGCATTCCCGGATTCAGTCAACTGGATCTGGAAGAATTAGGATTTAAATATCCGGAAGCAGACCTATTCAGTTTGCAAAAGATATTTTTCCATTTAAAAGAAGGGGAAAAGATTGCAATTGTCGGACCGAACGGTGGTGGGAAAACTACTCTTACAAAACTGCTGCTGCATTTTTACCGCCCCACTGAAGGGATGATTAAGTTCAACAAGCATTCCTATGATGAAATGGACTCCACCAATATCCGCAGCAAGTATGCAGTTGTGTTTCAGGATTTTCAGATTTATGCTTTGACTATTGGTGAAAATGTATTAATGCGTAAACTGCTTGATGAAGCAGATGAAGATCGTGTATGGGAAGCATTGGAAATGGTAGGGATGAAAGAAAAAGTAGCCGCCCTTCCGGAAGGGATTAACACTCAGGTAACAAGGGAATTCAATCGGAACGGAGCAGTATTCAGTGGCGGGGAAATCCAACGTTTGGCTATCGCCCGGGTTTTCGCAAGTGAAGCTCAAATCTACATTCTTGATGAACCAACCAGTTCGCTTGATCCATTATCCGAAGAAAAAATCAATCGTCTGATTATTCAGAACTCAAAAAAAACGATGATTATTATTGCTCATCGTCTGTCAACAGTTGTAGATACCAACCGTATTTATTTAATTGATCGGGGCCGGATTGTGGAAGAAGGAACACACGAAGAATTAATGTCGTTAAAAGGTTTATACGCCAAGATGTTTCAAACCCAGAAAAGCCTATATCAAAAACAAGAATAAAAGCAAACCTTATAGGGATGGATACCGCTATAAGGTTTGCTTTTTTGTGTGCTCTGCAAAAGCACTTATTTTCGTAAAACCCATTTTTTCATATAAATGAATTGCTTTTGTGTTATTTTCACTTACTCTTAGGAATGCTTCCGGGGTATAGTGGCTCATGTATTGCAGGACATGGGTAAGCATTTCTTGACCATAACCCTTATTTTGGTAAGCAGGATCAATAGCAAAATCACGAATATAGTTTTTATCCAGGCAGGTAAATCCGACCAAAGTATTGCTGTCATAAAACAAAAGGGTTTGTTTATCATCATCTTTATCAAAATAAGTAAGGGGGACAGCAAAAAGAGATACCGGTATCAAAAGCGGACAATAGGATGCTTTCATCAGTTTTTTTGCTGGCAGATAATCGTCTTCTTGAAACAACCGGTAGGTTAATTGATTGGAAATTGATGGAATAGAAGTTGTTCTTTTCATTTGGTAGCCAGCCATGTCCAATGAAAAATTGTAAGCGAGCAACAGTTCTCTTGTTTTTACTGCCTGTTGGGAAACATTGAAGCACCATTCGAAAGGATAGTTCCTGCTGACCAAATCCTGAATAATAAACAAAAAGCGAGATGTTTCAATCGTGGAATAAGCATACATAATAACAATATCCTCAAGTGTAATACTTAAAATGAGTTCATCATCCGTATTCAAAAACACTGTTTGTTCGTGAGGTTGGGATGATGCAACAAAAGCTTTTGCCTGGGGAGATATTTGATAACACTTTTCTAAAATTTCATTTTTCATTTTATTCACCTATTACACATTATAGCAAATAAAAGAATAAATTGTAAAGATTTTTTTAATTTGCGGAACAATTGGTTAAAGCGAGCATAAAAAAACCAGTATAGGCAATTACAGCGCTGATGGGGGATAAAACAATAGAAATAATTGTTTTTGTCAGTTTGAATGTGATTTCTTCTTTTTTTCGAATGATGAAATATTGAATAGTCAGGTAAATACCAAATAAGAAATGCAGGATATGAGTAAATAAGTAGAATTGAAGCAATGATAAAATTGCGGTTGGAACAACTACTAACAATTGTAATGTAATGACGCCAGCCAGGATTAAAAGCATTGAAAATAAAACCATGTATAATGTTATTTTGAAGTACTTGTTTTGATAAAGATTTAAATTTTTGTTCATTTATATTTCCTCCTTTCTTATATTTTAAATCAAAAAGCAAACAAAGTCATAAATAATGCAATAAAAAAAACTTTTTATACTGGAGAAAAAAATAGGAAAAGTATAAAAAGTCTTCTTAATATATTATTACTCCAGTAGGAATAGAGTAATCATTTTCTATAATTATATAAAAAAGCAAAGTTAATTACAACCTTTTTTGAAAATAAAATGTTTTCATAGGGCTGTATAAAAGCATAAAAATAGTGTATAATGGAAGAAAAGGAGTTGTTTGAATATGAATGGGGAAATAATGAATAAACTAATCACTTTCCGTAATGCCAGAAATTGGGAACAATATCATACCGGGGAGAATTTAGCCAAGTCAATTGCCATTGAAGCAGCTGAACTGCTGGAAATATTTCAATGGGAAGACAATCCGGATGATTTGGTTCATATAAAGGAAGAGCTTGCAGATATTTTAATTTATGCTTTTTTGTTCGCAAATCGCTATCAATTGGATATCAATCAAATTATAGAAGAAAAAATTGCGAAAAACGCCTTGAAATATCCAGTAAAAAAAGAGGGATAAAATGTGTGATACCCTTTTTAAAAGAAACAAAGAACAGTTTATTTTCGGAAAAAACAGCGACCGCAGTTGCAATGAACCGAATTTAGTCCTGTATATTCCTAAAAAAAAGCATACAGACAAAGCAGTGCAGACAACCTATTTATCCATCCCCCAGGTATCCCAAACCAACGCCATGATTTTGGTGAAACCAAGTTGGACGTGGGGAGCAGAAATGGGAATCAATGAATATGGGGTGTGTATTGGAAATGAAGCGGTCTTCACCAAATCAAAAGACAGAAAAAAGAACAGTTTAATTGGAATGGATTATGTTCGCCTGGGACTGGAACGGGCAAAAACGAGTAAAGAAGCAGTAGATGTTATCTGTCAGATGCTTGAAAAATTTGGTCAGGGTGGAAACTGCGGGTTTGATAAAGCATTTTATTACGATAATTCCTATATTATAGGCGATGATAATCATGCCTATATTTTAGAAACAGTGGGAAGAAAGTGGCTTGTTGAAGAAATAGAGCAGGGAGGAAATATCAGTAACCGTCTAAGGATAAAAGAAGGCTGTTTCTTTTCGCATGAAAAAAGTTTATTGCACTATAAAGAGCCTGTTTTTACTTTTTTTTCAAAAGCGAAAAAAAGGGAGGAACAGGCAGAAGAACAGATAAAATCAGACTTAATTGGAGTAAAGAAAATGATGGCAATTCTGCAAAGCCATACAGTAGATTTTAACACTTTGGTTAATAAGGGCAGTGTCAGCAGCCTGTGCATGCATCAGTCTCTGCTTGGAGACCATACAACAGGAAGTATGATTGTAGTGGGAAGAAGGGTATTGCCCAAAACAATCTGGCTGGCAGCAGGAAGTACTCCCTGTCTGTCTCTTTATCTTCCCTATTTCTTTAAAGTGGCACCTCTTATCATCCCGGATGACCCAAAATCAGCACTGGAGGATTGGCTGAATCATGAATATTTGGTTCGTTCTGTTATGGTAGGGTTAATCAATAAAAAAGAATATGAAGAACAGATCCGCACTCTACAACAAAGCTGGATAAAACAGGAGCAGGAGATTATAGAAAAGAATCCGGATAAAGAGGAGTTGTATGCTTTTTCAAAACAGTGCAAAGAGGAAGTAAACAAAATTACTGAGAAGTATCGCTTTGAAATCGAACAGTTTAAAAGCGGGAATTGGCAAAAACCTGCATTATGGAAGAAAAAGAGTGCCTTACTTGGTATCAATGTGATGGAAAAAGATTACAGAATCCGTTATCGGAAAAGATTGTAGATTAAGTAAATTTATTATATAATAAGATAGTTAAATGAGGAGGATTCGGATATGAAAAAGAGAAGCCATTTTTGGATTATGATTGGAATAGGAGTTGGAATTGTTGTCCTGCTGATGGTCATCAGCAGTGTTATTTCGGTTGGGGAAAGATTGCGATCCGTTCATCCCTATGTAGAATATGGATTTTATGGATTAAGTGCCTTATTGTTTTATATATTGATTGTCAATCCACTTCGCATTATATTGTTTGCTCCTTCTTTTTCCATTACGACTGTCATGGAAAGTGATCCCAAGAAATACGGGCCCATATACCGTAGAATTGCCCGAAATGTAATTGAAAACAACGAAATATCTCCTGAAGAAAAAGAAATGCTCGAAACACACATGCATCAGAAAGAAGAATTAAAAAGTCAATTAAACCATCTGTTTGATACTTCTATTAAAAAAGAAATCAATAAAATCATTTTAAAAAATGCTACTACAGTAATGATATCCACTGCCATATCACAAAATGGACGATTGGATATGTTAACTGTTTTAACGGTCAATTTACGGATGATTAAAGATATCGTTTTAAAATGCGGGTTTCGTCCTTCCTATACCAAACTAGGAAAACTCTCCGTTCAGGTTGTAACTACTGCCCTGATTGCGGAAAGTCTGGAAGGATTGGATTTCAATGATTTATTCCCGCAGTCCACTGCCAATTTCTTGGCAGAAGTTCCATTGATTAAACCGATTGCATCAAGCATTATTCAGGGAATGTCGAATGCACTGTTAACTCTTCGGATTGGGGCAGTGACAAGAAGATACCTGTTTTCGGAAACAAAGGATCCTTCCAAAGCTGCAATCAGAAGAGAAGCAATTAAAGAATCGATTCAAATGATTCCAATCGTTATCAAAGATGTTTTGACTTTTTTCCCTTCCAAAATTGTGAAGCTGTTTTCCAAAAAACCAGATGAAAAACCGGAGATGGAAGGAATATGAAATGCATTTTGCTTTTACATGGATTCTTATCGGATCCAAATGATTTTGATTTGATTTTGGAGAATTTAAAACAAGAATATGATTTTGTTCATCTGGTTACTTTTCCCGGGCATGGAATGAACTATGGTAAAAATCAGTTTACCTCTGAAGAAACATTTGAACTGTTACATCGTACTTTTGATGGATTAAATAAAAAATATGACTGTATCGATGTAATGGGATACTCGATGGGGGGAGCACTGGCAATTTATTTAAGTCAGGTGCGAAGAGTCAATCGCTTGATTTTGCTGGCACCGGCCTATGAATATATTAATCTGCTGCTTCCGTTTGATAAAGTGAATGTTTATATGCACTTAATCAAAAAGTTTTTAAAGGCAAGAAAAGAACATAAGGAAGAAATGCAGCAGGCATATCAGGAACGGCTGCAATTCTTATTTGAAGATGAAAAAAAGGGAGTTCGGGTCGGATTGAAAAATTTTCTCCGGATTGAAGTCCCCAAATATATATTGGTTTTTCGTAAAGTAATCAAACGGGTGCATGAATATACAAAGGCTATTACTGTGCCGACTTTATTGATATGGGGAAAACAGGACCAACTGATTCCCGAAAAATCCGTTGAAGAAGTATTTACATTATGTAATCATCCGCAATCAAAAAAGATTATTTATGAAGATGTTTCCCATTTGGTTATCAACGGGGAGCACAGTCAGAAAGTGATAGAAGAAGTTATGCAATTTATTAGGGAGAAATGATGGTAAAAGGATTTATTAAATATTATCGACCACACTTAAAATTATTTATTTTGGACATTTTCTGTGCATTGTCAATTGCAGGAATTGATTTGGTATTTCCGTTGGTAACCAACCGTGTCTTGAATCAATATTTAAATGATTTGAAAATGGTTCTTCTCTTCGGAGGAATACTGCTTGGCCTTTATCTCTTAAAATTTTTATTTGGCTATATTGTAGGCTACTATGGGCATATGATGGGGATTCGTCTGGAAACGGATATGCGAAAAGATCTCTACAAAAAATTCCAACAATTGGATTATCAATTCTTTGATGATAAAAAAACAGGGGAACTGATGACTCATTTAACGACTTATTTACACGATGTATCGGAAATGAGCCACCATGCTCCGGAAGACTTATTTATATCAACGATTATGTTAATCGGCAGTTTTATCATTTTGCTGCAAACCAATATTTATCTGACCCTGATTATTTTTGTCTTTCTTTCAATGTTGGTTACGTATTCCATTTCAAGAAGAAAGAAAATGATGAAAGGATTTCGGGCAGCAAGAACCGCACAGGGTGAACTGAACAGTATTACCGAAAGTTCATTAAGCGGAATCAGGCTGACAAAGGCCTTTAATAACGAAAATTATGAAATTGAAAAGTTTCAGGAAATCAATCACCTCTATTACCAGGCCCGAACCCTTACTTTTCGTGAATTGGGATTATATTCAACCGGTAATGAATTTTTTATGAATTTAGCGAATGTCGGTTTACTCGTCTTTGGCAGTATTTTTATCTTCTACAATAAAATTGATATTATTGATCTAACAACCTATTTTCTTTATATTAATTTTCTGACCAGACCGATTTCCCGTCTGACCAATTCAATGGAACAAATCCAGCAGGGTTTTTCCGGGATTGAAAAGTTTTACCAAATCATGAAAATAAATCCCCAGATTATCAGTAAAATTGATGCAGTAAAAAAAGATGCTTTCCATGGTAAAATTGATTTCAAGGATGTCCATTTCCAATATGAACAAAGTGAAGCAACGCATGTACTGAAAAACTTTAATCTGTCAATCGAACCCGGCAAGAAAATTGCTTTGGTTGGGGAAACGGGAGTCGGTAAAACGACCATTTCAAAATTGATACCACGTTTTTATGATGTCAACGAAGGACAGATATTAGTGGATAATATTGACGTAAAGGAATATGATCTGGACAATTTACGCAGTGCCATCGGTCATGTTCAACAGGATGTTTTCATTTTTTTCGGTTCGATAAAAGATAATATCATGTATGGGAAACTGGATGCTACAGATGAAGAAATCATCGCTGCAGCCAAAAAAGCCCGGATTCATGATTTCATCATGGAACAGGAACAAACCTATCAGACAATGGTAGGAGAACGGGGAATTAAACTAAGCGGAGGTCAAAAGCAACGGATTGCAATCGCAAGACTCTTTCTGAAAAATCCGAAGATATTGATTTTAGATGAAGCAACCTCTTCACTGGATAATATTACCGAAAAATTAATTCAGGAATCTTTGGAAGAACTTTCCAAAAACAAAACAACAATCACCATTGCTCACCGTCTTTCCACTGTAAAGAATGCGGATGAAATCATTGTATTGGGTGCAAACGGCATCAAGGAAAGAGGAACACATCAGGAATTAATCGCAAAAAACGGCTACTACAGTGAACTATATCAAACTTCAATTGCGATATAGAAGGAGAAAAAATGGAATCTTATTCTCAAAAACAGCTGATCAGCAGGGTAAACAGGCAAAAGGCACTTGTATTTATTGCTACAGCCCGAAACAAAAAAATCAAAGTAAAAACCGTTCAGTTCACAGGAATTAAAACCATACAGTGGCTGTATATAAAAAAAGAGATGACTTTTTCGTGGGAGTTTGTCTGTCTGCAGGGAAAAGCCGTATTTTATCTTGTTCGGAATAAAGAACTTTTCCCTCTTATTCTGGAAGAAGGGAAAAAAGAAAAGACAATTACTTTGCCACCGGGCTGGGTACGTTTAAGAATAGCGGGAGAACACGCTTCCTGCCAACTGGAATTGAATAGATATTAAAAAAACGCTGAAAATGAACTGATATCTGTCAAGTAGACAGTAATAAATATCAAAAAAATTAAGCAACTTGAGCCTGATTCCGATATTCTAATGGAGTTAGGCTCTTTAATTTTGCTTGGATCCTTTCTGTATTATAAAAATGTATGTATTTATCTATTGCTTCTTTCAGCGATTCAATCGAATAGTATTTATGTAAATAGTATTCTTCTGACTTTATTGTTCCCCAAAAAGCTTCCATTGGACCATTATCAATACATTTACCTACTCGAGACATGCTTTGAATCATCCCTTGCTCATCCAGCTTTGCTTTAAATACTTTTGATGTATATTGAAATCCACGATCACTATGAAATATTGGTTTTGCTTCTGGGTATTTATGGACTGCTTCATCAAAAGTAGCAAATGCTAATTGATTGTTATTAGATAATCCCATTTTATAAGCAACAATACTCTTATCGTATAAATCAAGAATAGCACTCAGATATACTTTTTGCTTACATCCTATGGCTTTAAATTCGGTCACATCAGTTAACCATTTCTCGTTTTTATGATTGGAAGTGAAATCTCTATTTAAGTGATTCTCTCCAACTTGCTCAGGTTTTACTTTAACGTAGCTATATCGTTTCCTTCGAATGATTGACGTGATGTTTAGATGTCTCATTAAGCGACGAATATATTTTATGGAATAGGTAGTATGATTAAACCGATTGATAAATAATCTCATTCTTCGATAACCCAGGATATGGTAATAGGATGCATCATATTCCGTGATTAATGAGCATAGTTCTTGATCCTGAACCTCTTTTTGCGGCTTTATTCGCTTTTTCCATTTGTAATAGGAACTCCTATTTAATCCCAATACTGTACAAATATAGTCGATTTTTTGCCCTTTTTCATGATAAAAATCAACAGTTAGGTACGATTCTTCTTGTTTGACTTGGGAGAGTAGAGAAGTTCGGCGAAATATTGCTTTTTTTTTAGGATTTCAATCTCTAATTCTTTTCGTTCCAGTTCTCGTTTTAAACGTTCGTTTTCCATTTGGAATCGTTCCTGATCTGTCGTCGGAAAGATTACTTTTTTATGAGGTCCCTTTTTAGAATAACCAAGCGCAGTACTTCCATCTTTTAAGTATCGACGAACCCATTGATAAACCAAACTATAAGGGACACTGTATTTGTCAGCAGCCAGCTTATAGTTTTGTTTGTTTGCCAGACAATATTCGACGATCTCAATTCTTTCTTCTAAAGTGGTTTTCCGTGCTTTCATGGTATATACCTCATATTTCGGATCATAATCCTGTATCTCTATACCACTATTATAATTGAAAATCCAGTTTCTTACAATTGAGTGTGATGATATTTTGTATTTATAAGTCAAATTAACGAGGGAATCTTTGCCATTCAAGTAGTCACTGATGACTTGTTTCTTTAATTCTTTGGAGTATGTTCTATTGTGATTACTCTCAATCAATGCGACTTCTCCAAGAAAATCAAAACTGTTTACCCAATGTTCAACGGTTTTTCTACTACATGCTAAGTCGTTAGCCATTTGTGTGATGCTTTTCTTCCCGAGTTTATAATCACTGATTGCTTGTAACATGATTTCCTTATTAAACTTTCTCTTTCTTCCCATAAAAAAATATGATACCTCCTTCAAGTATTCAGAGTGAAAAATATCGATTTCCTATCAGAGAGAACAAGGGGACACATTCCCCTT
>JAQUYJ010000075.1 GCA_028691905.1 Bacilli bacterium | reverse complement strand
TCTGACGATGCCGGAAGATGACAAGACTCATCCGATTCCTGACTTAACAGGATATATTACAGAAGGACAGGTTATCCTTTCCCGGGAATTGTATCTGAAAGGGGTTCTTCCTCCAATTGATGTATTACCATCCCTCAGTCGATTGAAAGATAAAGGAATCGGAGCAAAAAAAACCAGGGAAGATCATTCCGAAACAATGAATCAATTATTTTCTGCTTATGCCCGTGGAAAAGAAGCAAAAGAATTATCAACCATTTTAGGCGAAGCTGCTTTATCCGATGTTGATAAATTATACAGTAAATTTGCTGTTGAATTTGAACTGCAGTATGTGTCCCAAGGTTTTTCAACGAACAGGACGATTGAAGAAACATTGAATTTGGGTTGGAAATTGTTGACAATCCTTCCGAAATCCGAATTGAAAAGAATCAGTCTTGAAAAGATTGAAAAATACCTTCCAAAAGAGGGCTAAACAATGGCTTTGACACAGATTAATCCGACCAGGATGGAATTGACAAAGCTGAAACGACAACTTGCTACAGCCAAAAGAGGGCATAAATTGCTCAAGGATAAACAGGATGAAATGGTTCGTCAATTCATGCTCATTATCAAAAGAAATGATGCACTTCGAACGGAAATGGAAGAAAAGTTAGCTTATATCATTCGAAAATTTGATCAGGCAAAAATGAAAATGAGTTATGAAGGAATTGTAGAAGCGTTGATGGTTCCGACGAGTGATGCAAAATTGGAAATCGGGACAAAAACAATCATGAATATGAAAACACCCACCATTCACTTTGTAGAAGACGGAAAACTTGATTTAACATATGGTTTTGCTTTTACGCCCAGTCAACTGGATGAAGCAGTCCTTCAATTATCCAGTATGTTACCCAAGTTAATCGAATTGTCAGAAATTGAAAAAACCTGTGATATGCTGGCATTTGAAATTGAAAAGACAAGAAGAAGAGTAAATGCGATTGAATATATCATGATGCCCAATATGAAAGAACAAATTCATTATATTACATCAAAATTAGAAGATAACGAAAGAAGCAATATTATCCGTTTGATGAAAAGCAAAGAAATTGTATTGGCTAAAAATGGACAAAATTAAAATGGGTAGCATACCCATTTTTTTTAAAGGTGAATGATGAAAAAAATAATAGAGCAAGCACATGCATTAATAAGAGAAGTGCTGACAAAAGAAGATGTACTTATCGATATAACACTGGGAAATGGCCTGGATACTGCCTTTTTTGCTCCCTATTGCAGGAAAATTTATGCTTTTGATGTTCAGGAACAGGCAATAACCCAAGCCAAGCTACTAAATCACGACCATCATCATATTGAATATATCTTGGACGGTCATGAGCATGTCAGAAATTATGTAAAAGAAGAAGTGAAGGCAATTATCTATAATTTGGGGTATTTACCAAAAGGGGATAAGACAAAAACAACGCTTGCTGAAACAACTATTGTTTCTTTGCATCAAGCACAAACCATTTTAGCGGTGGGTGGAAGAATTGCGATAGTGATCTATCCCGGTCACTTGGCAGGAATGCAGGAAAAAGAAGCAATTTATCAAGAAGTTACAGCGTTGGATCAGAAGGAATGGGAAGTATGGTTTTCTTCTTTTCCCAACCAAAAGAATAATCCACCATTATTAATCGTATTGGAGAAATTACAAAGATGAGAATGTTTATTGGATTTCCTCTTACTGAGGATATAAAAAAAGAAATTTGTTTATTTCAGGATAAACTGACAACCGGACGTAAGACCGCCCCCGGTTTACTGCACGTGACTTTACTGTTTTTAGGGGAGTTGGATCATAATCAAATCAAACTCGCCAAACAGATCCTGAACACCATCAAACTTCATTCTTTTTCCATTCGGGGAATGAACATAACAAAACTGCGGGACATGGTTATCATTGAATTGGCTAAATCAAAAGAATTGATGGATTGTGCCCTTCTCCTTCAGAATTTATTTCTTGAAAATAATTTTCAGGTTGAAAAAAGACCCTTTTATCCTCATGTTACCGTCAGCAGAAACAATCATGAAGCAGTGAGTGAACCATTTCCATTCACGCAAACCGTAGATCGTATCTGTTTATTTTCTTCCCAATATCAAAACAATCAGCTGGTTTATCCCATAACATACCAAATTCCATTAAAAAAGTAAGTTCTTATAAACTTACTTTTTTTGTCATCAGCAGCATGTTTCCATAGGGAAAGGAATAGGTGCTCCTGATCTCATATCCTGCTTTTTGATATAAAGCAATTGCTTTATGATTGTCCGGTGAAGTAAATAAAGTAAAATAATTTTTATTGATGGTTTGTTCGATGATTTGCAGAAAGGAACTGGCAAAATGCTGTCTCTGGTAAGCAGGATCAATCATTAATCGATGGAAAGAGCAATACTCGGTTTTCTCAATCAGACATTCTTCCAGCAATCGCTTTTTAAAAGTCTCTTCTGCTTCGTGATCCTCCAAATGTTCAAAATCTTCATCAATATCATAAGAAACAGCAATATAGCCGACAGTTTTGTTATTCTGTATTAAAACCCACCCCAGATTGTTTTCAATATCATATTGAAAAATTTCTTGATTGGGATAATCGTCCCCCCATAAATGGATGTTTTCTTTTCTAATTTGTATTTTTACCCGTTCGCATAAGTGGACAATAGTACTCAGATCATCAATTGTTGCCTGGCGAATCATAAATCCTCCTTAAATAATAAAAACGCAAAAAATTGCGTTAAAAATGGTGCGGCTAGTGAAATTCGAATTCACATGTCAGTTTGACACTACCCCCTCAAGATAGCGCGTCTACCAATTCCGCCATAGCCGCATACTGCCTTATTATACCACAGCACCTTGATTTTTTCAATAAAGAACGAAGCAAAAAGAGAAAGAAAGTTCTTTCTCTTTGCTTAGCTTTCTACCTGCATTTGCTTTCTGCTGACAATGAAAGCCAGAATCATGAAGACAAAAGCAAATAATAATTGAATACCCATATTAGCAACGATATCTTTTATATTGTCCCAATCCAAATTACTTAAGTATGCAATCTGTTCATTATTCCGAACATAATAATAGTTTGGTAAAATATGAGCAATCAGGAGAATCTCTTCACCCAGAAGAAACTGCGGGACAAATGCACCGGCAATAAAACTGGATCCAAGGGATACAACATTAACGATGGCGGGCAGTGCATTTTCGGTTTTAATCAACAGACTGATTAAATAACCTAGACTAAGAACAGCTAAACATAAACAAAGCGCATTTACCATTAAAAATACACCGTTAATGGTTTTCATTTGTTGAGGAAAATAAAGAAAACTGACCCCACACATCAATAAGCAAATACCTAAACTGAATATGAAATGACCAAAAAGCAATTCTTTATTTACTTTCCATTGGGTATAGGGTGAAATAATCATTCTTTGTTTTACTTCCTTTTTCTTAATTCTAATCATGATTATTCCTATTATGGACATAATAAGAGCAAAAAATAGATAGGATAAGTAATTATAGTAATTCACGACTCCACCCAAGGTGTTTGTTTCTGTGGTTTGACGGGAAGCAATAGCCTCTTGGGCTAAATCTGTTTCTACCAGATCAATGATTTCAGTGAGAGAAAGATCAAGATGATCATAATAGAGTTTGGTTAAGTGAAGATACTTATCAATAACTCGATTAATAGAAAGCATCGTGTAATCTTCACCGGGAATCGACTGTTCTTCAATTTGTGGATTGTTTCCAGCCAGCACATCATCGGTGAAATTTTGTGGAATGGTCAGAACAGCATGTATTTCCCGAAAATAGAGGGCATCATTTATATAATTTGCATCCACTTCCTCGATAATAACATATTTTTCCAAATGAGTAAGAAGACCTTCGACCAGTTCACTGTCCGGATCGTTGTTTTCGATGACTACTGGTACTTGTACTTCCTGGAATCCGGTAGCAGTATTTTGGGGAATACTGACAAATAAGAGAGAAATCCCAAAAAAGGCAATAATATAGATAATCAGAGTGACGAAGTTCTTTTTTACTATTTTCGCATATAAACTAAATACTTTCATAGTCATCCCTCCTAAAGCAAAGTAATGTTCCCACTAAAAAGATAATTAAAAGGACGACAAGAAGAATTAAGTTGAAGATATAGCGATCCAAGGTAGGAAAATAATATAAACTGAATAAAGCATCGGACATCAGATGGACAGGATTAATCCAGGCCAAGAGAGGGAAGGTTGTCAGAACGTAATATTTAATGTTGGCATACATCATCCCGGATAAAAATCCACCAACGATACCAATCAGAATAGTAAAAGCTGTTTTTGTTCCTTCGCCTGCTTTTTTCAACAGTAAACTGATAAAAGCACCAAATGTAATTCCAGTAAAAGAGCCAAGAGCACAAAGAAGGATAATATAACCAAGATTATTCCCTAAATTTACCCCAAGAATAACAGTAATGAAAAAGAGCAGGAATAATATTTCTCCAAAATGAATAATAAATGCAGCACTTAGGTTAGTGAGCAGCAAACGAAAACGTTTGATAGGACCGACCGTAACCCGAAGTCCTTTGGCTGACAAATTAGCCTGTAAATCGATAGTTTCATTGGTTCCCCAAAAGCCACCATACATCAGGGCCATCCCAATCAACGAATAAAAATAAACAAGCATCATATCAGGGTTGGCAGTGTGTAAACCGACTTGATTGATATGTGTTTCCTGATTTTGCAATTGAGCAAGCAAATCATCTATTGGTATACTCCCGCTGGTTGCTATCATAATAGTTGTAATAGCAGAAGTGGTTTGCAGATATTCATCCAAAAAGGATTTGATGATTGTTTCACTTAATCCCGCATATTTTAGTGTCAAGAGTATTTCCTTTGCTGGAGATATCGTAATAATAGCTCGGACCTCATTGTTATCCAGCAGTTGAATTGCTGCTGCTTCATCTGCAGTTTGCGTTTCAAACATCATTTTATCTTCGCTGAAAGCTACCAAGTCCATTGTTGTTTTTAAATCGGGATGATTTTCACTCTGGACGATTGCAACAGGAATTGTTTCAAAAGATTCTGCTGTGGAAAGATTGGAAAAGGCAGCTCGAAAGAAAATGGCCAAAATAATCGGAAAAAGCATTGTCCAGAAAACAAGGACTTTATTTCTGAGCAGACATTTTAATCGGACTAAGAACAAATGCATCTTAATCCCTCAATTCTTTCCCGGTTATGGTCAGAAATACATCATTTAAAGTCGGAAGTTCAGAATATATTTTTTCATAATCCCAATTGTTTTCTGTGAGAAT
>JAQUYJ010000074.1 GCA_028691905.1 Bacilli bacterium | reverse complement strand
TGTTGGATTGACCATAGTTACCAATAATACGCTCATTAGTGTTTCATCATAATTTCGAGAAAACATACTAAAATAGGTATGATATAGTTCATATACTCGATTGGAAAATTCTTTTTTTGTCGGATAATTACGGGAAGTGGTACTCAGTATTTGTCCTAAAATACGATTTAGCACAATATTCTTTTGTGTATACTCGCTAAAAAAAACTATTGCAAAAGAAATAGTTTTAAATTTATTTATAAATAATGTATTTACTTCTAAATTATTAATCATTTGTCTGTTCATGTATGACTCCTGAAATAAAAAAGCGATTTAATCGCTTTTTAGATGGCGGCTTCCAAAGCAATTTCCATCATTTTATTGAATGAATTTTGTCGTTCCTGAGCAGTTGTTGCTTCATTTGTAACAAGTGAATCACTCACAGTTAAGATACATCCGGCCTTTTTTCCAAGCTTTTTCGCATTAGCAAATAATGCAAAAGATTCCATCTCAACAGCAAGACAATCATATTTCTGAGCTACATCTTTCATGACATTCCCATTACTTCGATAAAAAACATCGGACGAATGGATTCTACCTTTCAATATGGGATATTGCAACTGATCAGCAGCATGAATTAAATCGTGCAATGTCGATTGGGATGATCCAATGATATTTTCTTCATAACCAAATGCAGTTTTGGCGAAACTCGATTCGCTGAAAGCATCTTCTACGACGATAACATCATACAGTTTTGCGCTTTCACTATATGAACCACAAGATCCGATTCGAATAATCTGTTCAATATTGTAAAAAGCAAATAACTCATACGAATAGATACCAATACTTGGCATTCCCATTCCTGATCCCATTACAGTAATTTTTTTACCTTTATAAGATCCTGTAAATCCAAACATATTTCGAATATGGTTAATTTTTACCACATTATCTAAATAAGTATTAGCAATATATTCAGCACGAAGCGGATCTCCCGGCATTAACACTGTTTTTCCGAGCAAATTAGGGTCAGTTAATTCAATATGGGGAGTTGGTATCATTAATATCCCTCCTTATGGGTTAAATTGCTCATAATAGCTACTCCACCTGAAGTTCCAATTCGGTTTGCTCCGGCTGCAATGAACTTTTTGGCATCTTCCAAACTTCTTACACCACCGCTTGCTTTAACACCCATTTCGCTTGGAACATTTGCACGCATTAAACGAACGTCTTCCAGAGTAGCTCCACCGGTGCCAAAGCCAGTTGATGTTTTCACAAAATGTGCACCGGCAATTGCTGCACAATGGCAAGCTTCTATTTTCTCTTCATCGCTTAGATAACAGGTTTCAAGTATTACTTTTACTATACGACCTCTGGCTATTGCAACAACGCCTTTTATTTCTTCAGTAAGATAATTATAATCGTGTTCTTTCAATTTTCCGATATTTAGAACCATATCCAGTTCATCCGCTCCATTTTGAATGGCATCAATTGCTTCATTCCATTTACTTTCCATGGTGTTTGCTCCTAATGGAAAACCAATAACTGTGCATACTAAAACATCGGAATGGATTAACGCCTGTTTGGCTGTAGCAATAAATGCTGGATTGACACAGACGCTCATAAATTCATATTGGATTGCTTCTTTACAAAGTTTTATTACATCTTCGGCTGTGGCAGTGGCTTTTAATAAGGTGTGATCGATGAATTTGTTCATTTTATTCTCCTTATTTTTCTATAACATCGCATAATCGAAGTACTTTGAAATCTAAATTAGTAATGGTAACTTTCTTTAATTTACGAAGTTCTTTCTTCACGGTTTTTGCCTTTTTGGGTTTTAATACAAATAAGTCTGGCAAGAAAGATTTGATTTCAATAAAATAATTCCCTAATATCTTAAAAAATTCTTCTCTGGAGACAAGTAAAGATGCTTCTCCTTCCACTTCAATATTGAAATAATCAATATAAGGGGGAAAGATGGCTGGTGTACCCAATTTCCAATCATAACTCATTCCAGAAATTTTATTTTTTTCATCAAGAACCGGGACAATAAAGTGAACTTCCACTTCATTGTTATAATAATCTTTTAAATTATTGATGGATCGTTGGTATTTGCAAACAATATTTAATTTTTCATTGTCATAAACAATTTTATCTTTCAAGCCATTCTTTTCTACATAGGCAGAACGAGTCTTTTCAAACAGTACCAAAACATCAACCAAATTGAACGGTTGAACATCGGGTAAAGTACTTTCATATATTTCCAATTCAAAAAGCTTGCATATTTTTTGGGCTACTGTCAGTACTTCTTTCGCAAGAAATGTCGGTATCATAACTGGAATTTCCAACATAAAATTAATGTTTGAATAAATAGGATTCAATTCGTATATTTTGCTTACCCGAGACTGTCTAGTAATCAGATAGCGATATGTAAAAGAAAACTCGACATCAGAATATACTATTTCAACATTATCATCCGTATAGTAAATTTTAAAATTTTGTAATGTTTCAAAATATTCTAATATCTTCGCATAATCCAACTTCTCTAAACTGTTTTTTCTGAAAAAATGAATATTCATAATCATTTTCACACCCCTATATCTTTCACAATTTTATGACATCGTGGACAAATACCATCTTCATCGACTTGATCAACAACTTGCCAGCATCTTCCACAGATAATCCCTTCGCGAGGTAATACTTGAATTATTCCGCTGTTAAACTCTTCTCCATCAACTGATTCATTGGTAACGACAAATTCGGATACAATAAAAATATTTTTCAAATTTGCTTTGATATTGGCTAATAATTTTTGAACATTTTT
Source organism: Bacilli bacterium (assembly GCA_028691905.1). Classification (GTDB taxonomy): domain Bacteria; phylum Bacillota_I; class Bacilli_A; order ML615J-28; family CAG-698; genus JAQVOS01. Next base: position 2,586 of record JAQUYJ010000074.1, on the reverse strand, counting down.
TGTTGGCTGAATAGTAACTTTAGCCGATAGAGATTTTCCAATTAATTTTTTGTTTCTCGCATTTTCAATTGCTTTTAATACATCATCACGAAAATCCATAAATAAGGCATATTTATTTAATAATTCTTCCGTATTAGCGTATTTTTGAACAGTTGGCATACTGGTTAAATAAACACTAATTTCTTTTTTATTCTTTAAATGTTGATAAACTTCTTCCGTCGTAAAGGGTATAATTGGTGTCAGTAAAGATATTAATGCTATTAAATTATCATAAAAAACAGTTTGAATGCTTCGGCGTTCCGGATTATTCTGTGCTTCTATATATAAAATATCTTTTGTAAAATCCAAATAGAATGCGGACAATTCATTAGTCATATAATTAGTAATCATTCGATACACTTCGTCAAAAGCGTAATTTTGATAGGCATTCAACGTTTTTTCAATAACAGTATTCAAAACATTTACCATATATTGATCAATTTCCGGCATGTTTGAATAAGCAATACGATTTTGGTCAGGATCGAAATCTGACAGATTACCCAATAAAAAGCGAAATGTATTGCGGATTTTGCGGTATGCTTCTGCATTTTGTTTTAATATATCTTTGGAAATTCGCACGTCTGAGGTGTATTCGACACTTGCGACCCATAATCGTAAAATATCAGCACCATATTCTTTACACATGGCAAGCGGATCAATAACATTTCCCATTGATTTGCTCATTTTATTTCCAGCACCATCCAACACAAATCCATGGGATAAAACTGTTTTATATGGTGCTTGCTTGGTCATTGCAACACTGGTCGATAAACTGGAATTAAACCATCCCCGATATTGATCAGAACCTTCCAGGTATAAGTCAAATGGATATTGATACCCTCTTGCGAATAAACTTGAATAATGGCTGGTTCCCGAATCAAACCACACATCCATAATATCAGTTTCCTTTGTAAATTGATTATTAGGACTGTGAGAATTGCGATACCCCGGTGGTAACAGTTCATTGGCAGATTTTATAAACCAAGCATTGGATCCTTCTTTTCGAAAAATATCACTTACATGCATAATCACTTCTTGATCGAGTATTTCGGTTCCATCTTCAGCATAAAATACGGGAATAGGAACTCCCCATACTCTTTGGCGGGAAATACACCATTCTTTTCGATCTTTTACCATATTGGTTAAGCGGAGTTCCCCCCAGTGAGGTATCCACTGGACATTTTTTATGGAATTCAATATATCCTCTTTCATGCCTTCAATCGATGCAAACCATTGGGGAGTGGCACGAAAAATAACGGGTTTATTGGTACGCCAATCATGAGGATAACTATGAACTATTTCTTCCAGTATAAGAAGACTTTTTACTTCTCGCAAACGATTGACAATCGCATCATTTGCTTTTTCATAAAATAAACCAGCGAATTCAAAAGCTTCGTCTGTCATATATCCCCGTTCATCGACAGGACATAAAACATCCAAATTGTATTTTTTGCCAACCAAAAAATCATCTTCACCATGGCCTGGTGCAGTATGAACCAATCCGGTTCCTGATTCCAGTGTAACATGGTCTCCCAAAATAACAGGACAGACTTTTTGATTTAATGGATGATAGTAAGTAACATATTCTAAATCAGAGCCTTTAATCTTCTTAATTAATTTTGGTTCACTGGATCCGATTTTCTTAAAAAAATCTTCACTCAATTCACTGGCTACAACAAAATATCGTTCCTGATATTGATATACACCGTATTGATAATCGGGATGGACAGAAACTGCTAAATTAGCAGGAATTGTCCATGGAGTAGTTGTCCAAATAACCAATTCACAGTCTTTGGATAATATTTTCTTTCCATCCTCAATTCGAAATGCCAGATAAATGGAAGGGGAAGTCACATTATGATACTCAATCTCTGCTTCTGCTAAGGCTGATTCGCTGGATGGTGACCAGTAAACCGGTTTTAATCCTTTGAAAATAAAGTTTTTTTCAACCATCTTCGCAAATACCTGGATTTGCATTGCTTCATATTCGTTATCCAACGTCACATAGGGATGATCCCAATCACCTAATATACCAAGTCGTTTGAATTGCTCCTTTTGAACAGCGACTTGTTTTAAAGCATATTCCCGACACAATTGACGGAAATCGGCAACACTCATTTCTTTACGATTAATTTTTGAATTTTTAGTCAACGCATTTTCAATTGGTAAACCATGCGTATCCCATCCCGGAATATAGGGGCTGTAATACCCGCTCATTGTTCGAAATCGGACAACAAAATCTTTTAATATTTTATTTAATGCATGTCCAACATGAATATTTCCATTGGCATAGGGGGGACCGTCGTGTAAAATAAAAGGAGTGTGACTCTTGTTTTTATTTAAAACAGCCTGATATACAGCTTTTTCTTCCCAGTCGTTAACCATTTTTGGCTCTTTTTCAGCCAAATTCGCCCTCATGCTAAAATCAGTATTCATCATTAGTAATGTATCTTTAAAGTCTTTATTCATATTCATGCTCCTAGTTGTAAATTGATTTACCCCATTAAAAAAATTAAGCAGTTAATTGCGAAATTATATATAAACAAA
>JAQUYJ010000073.1 GCA_028691905.1 Bacilli bacterium | reverse complement strand
TGTTCAAAAAAATGTGACTTATCAGAATAAATCACTTCAGTTAATAATAGTCGCTGAGCATCCGGAACAGGCAACCTTCATTCTCATTGAAGAGAAGGAAGCAAACAGCCATTACCATGATTTGTACCGCAGTATTCTTGATTCAACTGCGGAAGGAATCTATGGCATTGATTTGGACGGCAACTGTACTTTCTGTAATAAAAGAGCACTGGCCATATTCGGTTATGAGAAGGAAGAAGAAATATTAGGTAAAAACTCCCATCTCCTTTTTCATCACAGCAGGAAAGATGGCTCGATACTTCCGCTCGCCAAATGCCGTTTACAGCATTCGCTTTTTCATAAAAAAGAAACCCACGATGGTGAGGATGTTTTCTGGCGAAAAGACGGAACGTATTTTATAGCTGACTATTATTCCTTTCCGTTATTAGAAAAAGGAAAAGTTGTCGGAGCCATCATTACTTTTATGGATGTTACCGAACAGAAAAAAGTATATGATCAGTTAAAGGAAAGTGAGCGAAGCAAGCGTTTATTGCTGGAAAATTTACCGGGAATGGCATATCGCTGTTTATTTGATCGCAACTGGACGATGAAATTTGTATCAAAAGGATGCCATGATCTCACCGGTTATGCCGATGAGAATTTAATTGAAAACAGGGATCTATCTTTTAATGATGTAATCCTCGAAGAATATCGGGAAGACATCTGGAAAGAATGGCAAAAATGCTTACAGGAAAAAAAGAAGTTTCGGGGAGAATATCAAATAAGAACAGCTGAAGGAAAAATAAAATGGGTTTTCGAACAGGGAGAGATTGTCTATGATGATAAAGGAAAACCGATTGCACTGGAAGGCCTAATTATTGATATCAGCGAACAGAAAGAAAAACAGCAGGAAATTCGCTATCTGAGTTATCATGATGGTCTGACCAAAATTCATAACCGTATTTATTTTGAAATAAAAAAGCAGGAATACAATGAAAGTGAACAGTTCCCATTAAGTATCATTATGGGTGATGTCAATGGCCTGAAGATTATTAACGATGCTTTCGGTCATCAAATCGGTGACGAACTCCTGGTGGATGCAGCTAAGTTATTACAGGGCTGCTGTCGGGAACAGGACTTATTAGCCAGAATCGGCGGCGATGAATTTGCAATCCTCTTACCGAATACAACAAAAGAAGAAGCATATCAAAGTTTTTATGCCATTTTAAAAGCCTGTGAGGCTTTTAAAGAAAACAATCCTAAATCGCTCTACCAAATCAGTATTTCACTGGGGTTGGAAACCAAGGAAAATAAAGATGAACATTTTGAAGATGTACAGAAGCGGGCTGAAGACAATATGTATAAAAGCAAACTCCTGGACCGGAACAGTTCGCACAGTGGCTTGGTTTCATCCATTCGCTCTACTCTGTTTGAAAAGAGCCAGGAAACGGAAGAACACGCCCAGCGTCTGCAGCAATATACCCAGCGTCTGGGTATTCGCCTGAAAGTTCCCCACATCCAACTGGATGAATTATCGCTGTTGTCGATGCTTCATGATATTGGTAAAGTAGGAATAGATGATGAGATACTGCGAAAACCGGGACCGCTTTCTGCGGAAGAATGGCACCATATCAAGCGGCATCCGGAAATTGGATATCGGATCTGTATGGCTTCCCCCGAATTGGTCAGTATTGCCAGTTATATTTTAAGCCATCATGAAAGATGGGATGGAACAGGATATCCCCAGGGTTTAAAAGGAGAAGAAATACCTCTGCTGGCCCGGATTCTTGCTGTTGTGGATGCTTTTGATGCAATGATTGAGGGACGTGTGTATCGTCTTCCAATGAGCATTACGGAAGCACTGGAAGAAATAAAACGTTGTGCCGGGACACAATTTGATCCTTTTATTGCCAATACCTTTATCGATATGATAAAATATATGCATTAAAATAAAAAAGAAAGAAAGATATGAACCTATTTGAAAGAATACTTGAATTTTTAAGCTATGAATTACCCGTTGCCCCCAAACCCTATGGTTTGTTTCACCTGACTGCAATTTTACTTGTCATCGTTTTCGCAGTTGTATTAAGCAGTATCGGCCGCAAGCGACCTAATCATGTGCGTGGTGTACTTGCCGCTATTATTTTTGTTTTAATCTGTTTTGAAATTTACAAACAGCTGGTCTTTACATATGAGAACGGATCTTGGGATTATCAATGGTACATTTTTCCTTTCCAGTTTTGTTCTGTTCCCATGTATATTGGATTGTTGGCCCTGTTCCTGCCTAAGGGAAGGTTCCAGGATGCCTGTTATACTTTTCTGGCCACGTTCAGTTTGTTTGCCGGACTGGCTACCATGCTCTATCCCAATGATGTATTTATCCCAACTTTAGGAATCAGCATTCAAACCATGGTTCATCATGGCGGAATGCTTGTTTTGGGAATTGTGATAATTGCAAGAAAAAAAGGAGCATTGAAATGGAAAAATATGGTAGGAGCTGCTCTTGTCTTTGTTGGATTATTCGTTATTGCTTTCTTAGGAAATGTGATTGTCCATCAATTTGTCAGCGAAACATTCAATATGTTTTTTGTCAGTCCCTATTATGCCAATCATTTACCGGTCTTATCAACGATTCAGGCAGAACTTGGTTATATTGTATTCCTGATTACTTATGTAATTGGCTTTATAGGTATTGCTTATTTGTTTTTACTGATCAGCCGATTCCTGAAATATCAGGTATTTCGCCGTCATCTTCGTAAGCCAATTACTGTGAAAGGATAATACATGAATAAACAACCTCGCCAAAAGTTATCATTTTATATATTGCGGGCAATTTTACGGCTCGTAAAAAAGAAACCGACAATTATTAATCGGAATGAACGATTGGAACAGCAGGCTATTTTTATTTCCAATCACAGCGCAGCCAATGGACCGATTACCCTTTCTGCTTTTTTTCCTGTTATCTGCCGACCATGGGGAATTCATTTAATGAATGATGGCTGGAAAGCGCGATGGAATTATCTCTATCATACTTTTTATCAGCAGAAACTGAAATACCGAAAAGGGAAGGCCTTTATCATGGCTACCCTCTTGTCCGTTATCAGTGGACTTGCCTATTATGCAATCCGTCTGATTCCTTCCTATACGGATTATCGCTTGAAAAAAACCCTGGAAATAAGTCTGGAGCATCTGGCAATGGAACAACCGATTTTGATTTTCCCGGAAGATTCTGCAGATGGTTATCATGAAGTGCTGAAAACCTATTTTCCAGGATTTGTTGTACTTGCAAAGGCATTCTATCAACGGCATAAACAGGATATTCCTATTTATACAGTATATTTTCATTCCAAGAAAAATATCATTGTTATTGACAAGCCCTGTTTCCTTCATCAGGAACAATTTAAAGATCTGAATAAAGAGGAAATTGCTGCTTATTTTAAGAACCGAACCAATGAACTGGGACAGTCGGTTTTAAAGGAAAAGGAAGATAAATGAACATCATTACCAAAAATCAAACGCCGGCATCTCGGATTATATTGGGCTGGATGCGGATGGCAAAATGCAGTGCAGAGGAATTGGAGCAATTAGTCGAAGCTTCTTTGCAGGCCGGAATTAATTTTTTTGACCATGCTGACATTTACGGCAAGACCGAATCGGAACGTTTGTTTGGAGAAGTGTTGAAAAAGCATCCAAAATACCGGGATCAAATGATCGTTCAAACCAAATGCGGTATCCGTCCGGGATTCTATGATAATTCCTGTGCGCATATCATCGCTTCGGTAGATGCGTCGTTAAAAAGACTGCAGACCGGATGGCTTGATGTCCTCCTTCTTCACCGACCCGATGCCTTAATGGATGGCGATGAAATAGGCAAAGCCTTTAATCAATTGAAAAAAGAAGGAAAAGTCCGTTATTTTGGCGTTTCGAATATGAATACCGGCCAGATGGAGTATTTACAAAGCAGATTGGAAGAACCCCTGCTGTTTAATCAATTACAGTTCAGCCTTGTTCACAGTAGTATGATTGATGCGGGAATTCATGTCAACATGAAAACAGATTTTGGAATTGACCGGGATAATCAAATCCTGTATCATTGTATGAAAAACAGGATAACAATTCAGGCATGGTCTGTTCTGCAGGCTTCCTGGGAAGAAGGAACCTTCCTCGATCATCCAAGTTACCCTTTGCTGAACGAAGTATTAGAGCGCCTGGCAGGGCATTATCAGGTAACGAAGAGTGCTGTTGCTTTGAACTGGATTTTACGTCATCCGGCAGGGATGCAGGCAATAATCGGAACGACCAAAACAGAACATATAAATGATTTGGCACAGGCTACGACATTCGAATTGACACGGCCGGAATGGTACGAGTTATATCAATCAGTCGGTAAAAAGTTGCCATAGAAAAGGAGATAAAATGGATAAAAGATTAAAAAAATTTGCGAAATTGATTGTGAAAGTTGGCGTAAATGTCCAAAAGGGACAATTGCTTGTTATTAACTCTCCTGTCGAATGCAAGGAATTCACCAGAGTACTGGTGGAAGAAGGCTACAAAGCAAAAGCATCACGCGTAATGGTTCGCTGGAATGATGATTTGGTAAACAAAAGTTATTATTCCCATGCCAGCATGAAGACGATTACCGAAGTGCCTGCTTACTTTGTAGAACAATATCAGTATATTGTCGATCAAAAGGCCGCTGTTATTTCAATCAGTGCCCCAACACCGGGCCTATTGAAGAAAATCAAACCGGAAAAATTACAGGCTGAAGCAAAAGCAGTAAACGAGAAGGTCGGATTTTACCGCCGTCATATGATGGCAAACGGTGCCCAGTGGTGTGTTGTTGCCTATCCTACTGAAAATTGGGCGAAAAAAGTGTTTCCGGAAATCAAAAGCAAAAAAGCAGCAGTCAAGCAATTGCTTGATGCAATCCTTACCGCTTCCCGTGTCACTTTTGACAATGACCCGGTAGCAGAATGGCAGACCCATATGCAGACACTTGCTGCTCATAACCAAAAGTTAAATGATTATCGGTTCAAGACCCTCCATTTTAAAAATGGGTTGGGAACGGATTTAACGATTGAACTGGTGGAAGATCATATCTGGGCCGGTGGCGGAGAATATTCCAAAAACAATGTGTACTTTGCTCCCAATATTCCAACCGAAGAAACCTTCACCATGCCTCACAGCAGAAAAGTAAACGGCACCGTTTATGCAACCAAACCCCTTAACTATCAGGGCAAACTGATTGAAGGGTTCTCTTTAACTTTTAAAAACGGAAAAGTAGTAGCTTATCAGGCTGCAAAAGAAGAAGAAACATTGAAAGGATTATTGGAACTCGATGAAGGCAGCAGCAGACTGGGTGAAGTAGCTTTAATCAGCCACAACTCACCGATTTCCAATGCAAACATTCTGTTTTTCAATACCTTGTTTGATGAAAATGCATCCTGCCATTTGGCCCTCG
>JAQUYJ010000072.1 GCA_028691905.1 Bacilli bacterium | reverse complement strand
ACACCTTTCTTCCATTTTTCTTAATAAAGCCAAATCAACAAGTATATCATAGACACGTAAATGATTGGGTAAGTAAATCTTTTCCGGAGCATAACCAATCGGATTACCCTGTTCAGTTTGTAATAACCCTTTTGTAGGAAAATAAAGTTTCATAATCATTTTTAATAAAGTTGATTTCCCGCTGCCGTTTTCTCCAACTATTAAGTACATCTTGCCCTTTTCTACAGACAAATGGGGAATGCTGAGAATCAGAGATTTTTTGTAACTTTTCTCCAAGTTCATACACTTAATTATTTTCATAACGATAAAATACAATTTCAGATAACAAAATGTCTTGCTGATGATCATGAAAATAAGTAAATGTTTCCAGATACGCTGTTTTAACCTCTTCATTTACGTTATAATCGATTTTTAAAGCAAATGTGGGTATTTGATAAAGTTCATTATAATAAACTACAGCTAAAATATTCACCTCATTTTGAAAAGTTATTCCTGTAATAGGTTTAGAAAAAGTTCCATATGGCTCTAATAACCAATTGTTTATTGATGTTGACGAAGCGATGCTTGATTCATCAACTGCAATCAATTGTTTATTTTCCATTACTGGATTGAGAGGTGAAACCAAATGAATAGTGATTTCTTCTGAAGTCATATTATAGAAATGAAGCAAGATACCTACAACTACTTTCTTGTTTTGAACAGTATTGACAATTGCCTTGAGCGTAGATATACCCCAATCCATGGAATGGTATTCTTCAACATGATAATAGCTGAATTCACCTATATTCATTTCGATATGCTTCTCATTCATTAAATAAAAATGAATACTTGCATTTCTCATTATAAAAGGGTGCTGGAAAGGAATAACAAAGGTAAATTGATATAGATAATAATACTTTTTATCCAAAAAATGGCGAGAAACTAATTGAATATCTTTTAATTCAATTTGAAAACAATAATCGTTGTTCTGTAAATATATTCGCAGGACAGAATTTTTATCTGTCAGGGGATTCTTTTTTTGATTGCAATACATTGAAAACTCCCATGTGCTTTTATTATCATTATTGATAATACTGTGCGAAGTAGGAATCGTAAAATAAACAAATGGTCGCGGGCGAAGTAATATAAAAAATAGGAAAAGTGAACAGACAACAAGAAACAAAAAAGCAAAAAGCAGTTTTTTATGCATTTTCCTCTACCAGTTCAAAATAACTGGTTACGATATCAACCATTTCCCAGCCACCTTTTTTAAAGCAAATCCAAAACACATAATATTTACTGAAACCACTCGATATTTTTGCTTCCCCCGCTACCCGTAATGTCATTTTCTTATTTGGCTGAACTACTATTTTCATTGTGCTTTTTTCTGTTTTTTCATATCTTTTTGTGGTATCTACTCCACCGCTGATTTGGAATACACCGGATGTTTCTACTTTTTTGATTTTTCCTGCAGCTTTTATATTTAAACTGCCATCAATATGGACACTTTGTGAAAAGTATTGAACCTCGGTTAAAGCATAATCGAATTCGTATTTTTCCGAACTTTTATTGCTGCGGGAAAAAATCACATTTCCCACATAGGTTCCATCTTCATATTCGTAACGGGTTTTTGTTGCTGTACCCCAAAATTTAACCGGTAATTCTGCCAGGCGATCCCGTATATACCAATCTGCCATTTCTATCAATAGTTCGTAATGAGGATTAACAAAATCCAGTTCCATCAATTGATCGTGACCGGTCTTACTGTAACTGTCAAACTCTATTTGACCACCACCTATCAATATCAGGAAAACTACAATCAAATATCTTTTCATTTTTATCACCTCTTATATATTATTCAAATAAAAGGTTGTTTTTACTAAAAAAAAAGCGAAATTTTACATTTCGCTCATCCATTTTTCAATGTCCGTTACTTCTTTTATTATATTTTTACTTAAATTTTCACAGCCATTAGCAGTTACTAAAACATTGTCTTCAATTCGAATACCAATACCTAATTCCTCCAGATATAATCCCGGTTCGATAGTTAATACCATTCCTGCCTGAAATGGTGTTGTTCGAATGGAAGGATCATGAGTATCCAAACCTAACATATGACCAATTGAATGCCAATAATATTGTTTTAATTGGTCAGGAGTCTGAATCATTCCCAAATTCATTAATCCTTTTGCGAGCAATGAATTGGCATACTGATTTAAATCTTCCCAAGTAATTCCGGGTTTGACATATTGAATACATTTTTTATTGGTTTCCAGAACAATTTCATAAATTTGTTTTTGTTGAAAACTAAATTTCTTACCAATGGGATAAGTTCTTGTAATGTCGCTGCAATAGAATTCACTTCTGCAACCCAAATCGAATAGTATCAGCTGGCCATCGTTTAACTCTGCATTATTATTTTCATAATGAAGAACAGTTGCATTCTTCCCGCTTGCAGCAATGGTAGGAAAGGCATGTGTTTTTTGCTGGGATTTGATATAATAATCAAACACAGCTTCCACCTGATATTCGTGAATGTGAGGTTTGATATGCTTCATCATTTCTTCTAAAGCTTTCCCGGTAATTTCAATGCTTTCTTTAATGCAAGATACTTCTTCTGTTTCTTTAATCATCCGTAAGGAAATAAGTATATTGTATGCATTCATGATTTTTATTTCAGGATTGGTTTTTTGGAGATCTTTCGCAAAGTTTAATGCATAAGAAAAGAAATGCTTACTGTTACGTCGTTCCAAATCAAGATATACTTGATTGATATTGTAATGGGTGTAACGCGTATTATTCATTACACCGTAAACGAAATCTGAAAAATCTTTTAAATAACGAATTGAATCAATACCGGATAGCTTACCTGCCTGTTCCTGTGATAACTTTTCGCCGTTCCATTTGGAAAATAATTCATCAATTTCTTCAATAAACAAAAATTCTTGAATTGTATTTTCCCCTTTAATCAATACCAGTATTGTGTCTTCCTGATTGATTCCTGTCAGGTAATAAAAGTTTTTATTTACTTCAAAAGGGAAATCACTGTCAGCTGAGCGAAACATTCGATAACCGGAAAACAAAATAGCAATTGAATTATTTGCTATTTGATTTAAAAATTTTTCACGATTCTTTTTAAAAAATGTCTGATTCACTTATTTCACACTTTCTATAATTTTACCTATTTGTGCTTTGAGTTCCTGTACTTTCTCATTTGCCAGAGCTGCGCTCTTTTTTACAACACTGATGTAAATTTTAATTTTTGGTTCGGTTCCACTTGGCCGTAAAGCAAACCAAGATCCGTCTTGTAAGTAAAATTTCAGTACATCAGATTGAGGTAACATTAATTTTTCTATAATTATACCATTTTTCCTTTCGGAAAGCAAATAATCTTCCATTTGGTTGATAACGAAAAGAGATTCTGCCTGTTCCCTAAAAAAAGACATAATTCGCTTGATTTTTTCCTGACCATCAAGACCGGGCAAAGTAATATTAACGAGTTCATCTTGATAGTATCCATATTCTTGATACAAATCCTGAAGAACATCAATCAGAGTTTTTCCGATTTTTTTATAATAATTGGCAATTTCACAAATCATAACAATCGCCTGTAAAGAATCCTTATCCCGAACAATGTCCTTTAAAACATATCCGTATGATTCTTCATAACCAAAAAAGAAATTCCTTTTTGCTTGGCGAAGTTTTTCCATCCCATCACCTATGTATTTAAATCCGGTTAATGTTGATTGAACTTCCAGGCCATATTTTCGGGCAATACTCGCTCCAAAATCAGATGTAACAACGGTATTGAATACAACGCCTTTTTGATTTCGGAATCGACATAAATAATCTATGAGGATTGCTCCTGTTTGGTTTCCGTTTAAATAAATATATTCATTTTCTGATAATACAGCTACTCCCAAACGATCCGCATCGGGGTCCGTAGCCAGTAATATATCTGCTCGTTTATTGGCGTATTTTAAAGCAAGTTGAAATGCCTTTATATCTTCTGGATTGGGTGATTGGAGGGTCGAAAATAAAGGATCGGGAACCATTTGCTCTTCAACGAATAAAGTATGATACCCCAATTCGGTTAATAATCTCTTTGCCAATAGACCACCGGTTCCATGCAACGGAGTATAGACAACGCTAAGTATTTTTTCACTTGATTGAAGTTGAATACTTTTTACTTGTTCAACATATTCATCATCCACTTTTTCATCCGTATATTTGATCAACGGATTGTTCTCGATTACTACATCATCAACATCAATATCAAAAAAAGATGGAGCTTTATTTATTTCTGCCAATAAATCGTCAATTAGTTCCGGTATTAGTTGACATCCATTATCATCATATACTTTATACCCATTATATTGAGGAGGGTTATGACTTGCTGTAATGACAATTCCACCGGACGCATTATAATATTTAATCGCAAATGACAATTGGGGAGTTGGCGTTATTTTATTAAAAATGATAACCCGAACACCTAAACTGGAAAGTACTTTTGCACTGTCATATGCAAACTCTTTCGACATGTTACGGGAATCGTATGCAATAACAACACTGGGTTTTTTGAAGTGTTTTAATAAATAAGTACCATACCCATAATTGGTTCGGCGGAGAGTGTAATAATTCATACGGTTGGTTCCGGGGCCTACTATCCCCCTTATTCCACCTGTTCCAAATCCGATGGTACCATAAAAAGCTTCTTTTAATTCAGCTTGGCTCATTTCTGCCAATTCTTCTTTCAATTTTAAATCCAATTTAGGATAATTCATCCATTCATTCATAGTTTTACTCCTATCTTAAATAATGGTGATCAAATGTTATCATTACTGTGTAAGAAGGTTCAATCTTCTTTACTTCATTCCAGATTTGTTCTTTCAAGTCTTGATCAGAAATATTTATTCCATCCGGTACAACTAAATCAAAATAGATAGTATGATGATTAGTGGATTGGATAATGCGTAGATCATGATAATCCAAATGCGGATGGATATCTGAAATAATCGTTTTTATCCGATCTTTCCAATTTTTTGTTTCTTCATCAGTTAAATCGACAGGATCCATATGAATAACAAGATGAATTCCGTCCTTTTTGAAAAAATCCAGTTCTACTTGATCGATGATGGCATGGCTATTCACTATATCTACATGAGCATCCACTTCGACATGAACCGAAGCAAATGTTTTATTTGGGCCATAAATATGAACCATTAAATCATGAATTCCTAAAATCCCTGGGTAAGAAAGAAGTTTTTCCTTCATTTTTTTTATTAAAGCTTCATTGGGAGTTTCTCCAAGTAAGGGGGATACTGTTTTTTTAATTAACAGAACACCATTCATGATAATGAAGATGGATAAAGCCAACCCTATATATCCATCAATTAAGACAGAAGCATATTTAGCAACAATAATTGATCCCAGTACAACAAATGTAGTCAAACAATCATTTAAACTGTCT
>JAQUYJ010000071.1 GCA_028691905.1 Bacilli bacterium | reverse complement strand
TGGAATGGATTATCCCAGGTACCAAAGCGGATCACCCCGGTGCTCCGGCTGTTGCTTACAACAGTGCTTTTTACTTTTTGCTGATGAACAATGGCTATGAAACCAACGGTCAGTTGGATGGCTATCATCTGGATATCCGCAATTATACACTTCCCCAAAAAGTAATTGACAAGGAAAAGGAAAATGCGGTGAATGGTTATACAATTTGTATTTATGATGAAGCAAAACATCATGGTTTTGCAGCATTGTTTGAAGCGTTGAAGAATCCGGGTTGGCATCAGGCCGTCCTCGATAATCTGGCGAAAGAAAAACCGGCACCGATGCTGATCGTTCAAAAAGACGGGGAAATTCTTGGCTGGACGGGTCCGATGTATACCCAGGAAAGCGGAAGAGGGTACTTTGCGGGAATCGGTGTTCATCCGAAAACGCAGGGATTGGGACTGGGTAAAGCACTGTTCTGTCATCTCTGCCACGAATCAAAGAAAAACGGAGCGCAGTTCATGACGCTCTTTACCGGTGCTGATAACCCAGCCCGTAATATTTATCTGTATGCTGGGTTCCATCTGGTGCAGTCCTTTGCTATTTTACGGAAGGAACTTCATTAATGGTCTTTCCTTTATTAAAAGCAGGGGATAAGCTGGGGATTCTTTGTCCATCATCCGCAATGACACCCGGTAATCTTACCCGTGTTCCAGCAATGGAAGCCTATTTAAAAAGCCTCGGTTTGGATTTTGTCTACGGCAAAACAACCACCTTACAGGCTGGGTATTTGGCGGGAACAGATGAAGAAAGAATCAAGGATATCCACGAACTGTTTTTAGATCCCCAGATTAAAGCCATTCTCTGTCTGAAAGGCGGCTATGGACTGACGCGGATCATTGACAGACTGGATTATACCTTAATTGCTTGTCACCCCAAACTGGTTATTGGGTTCAGTGATGTGACAGCGCTTCTCTATGCCCTGTATCAAAAAGTAGGCTTACCCAGCCTTCACGGTCAGGTCGGAATTTTCCTGGGAAGTCCCAAACAGGATGAATTCTCAAAAAAGAACTTTCAGGAAATGACAATGAATTACGTGAAAGGGAAAGTCTTACAGTCCCCCACTTTAGGAGAACCGTTCAATGATTTAAAGGGGGAAGGGGTCCTGATAGGCGGAAATTTAAGCTTAATAACTGCGCTGCTTGGCACACCCTTTGAAATGGATTTTAAAGAAAAAATAGTATTTATCGAAGAAGTCAACGAAGAAGGGTACCGAATTGACCGGATGCTTTCTTCCCTTCGTCTTGCCGGTAAATTAAAAGAAGCAAACGGCTTTGTTCTTGGCCATTTCACGGACTGTGGAACAGACAAAACCAAAATCGATCATTTAATCGAGGAATATTTTCCAAAAGATATTCCCGTTATTACCCATTTTGCGAGTGGGCATGAATTTCCATTCCTGAATTTGCCGATTGGATTAAAAGTGGGAATGGACGCGAAAAAGCAGACAATTACCATTCTGGAGGAATTATATGAAAAAAGTGAATCGTTTTGTTAGAGGGGGATTTGTTCAGTACTTTGATTCGGAACAATTCGTGGAAATTGCAGAATCCATTAAAGAAAAGAAACAGGAAACCAGGGGAATCTGGTTTTCGACTGTTGGTAATATTGATTTTGAAAAGATGACCGATATCGATTCTTTTCAGGAGTACTTCAAAGGAGTAATTCAAAAAGTAAAAGAATATCATTTCAATACAGTCGTATTTCAGGTCCGACCGTCCAATGATGCCTTTTACCAATCCGAACTCAATCCCTGGAGTCGTTTTATCACCGGGGAAGAAGGAAAAAATCCCGGATTTGATTTTTTGGCCTGGTTTATAGCAGAAGCAAAGAAAGAACAGATTGATGTCCATGCCTGGATCAATCCTTACCGGATCAGTACAACCAAAATGAGTGATCAGGGTTTAAATAAAATGAGTTATCTGGAAACCCTGAGTGAAAAGAATTTTGCACGACTTCATCCGGAATGTGTGATTGAAACTGAACTTTCCAAATTGATTTTGGATCCCGCAAGTGAAGCGGTGCAGGCGTTTGTGAGCGATACCGCTCTGGAAATTGCAAGAAATTATGATGTGAAAGCAATTCATATTGATGATTATTTCTATCCTTATGAGGCTATTATAGATCCGGATGAAGAAGCAAAGCGGGAATGTTTGAATCCTGATTTATCGCTTGCTGATTTCCGCCGTGAAAATGTATCAAAACTGATGAAACAGATTTCCGATAAATTAAAAACCCTCCCCAAAAAAGTTGAATTTGGAATCTCCCCATTTGGGATTTACCGGACCAACAGCGTTCAGTTCGAAAAGAACGGCAAAGTGGGGGGTTGGGAAAAAGGTTCCAACAACCATTATTCCTGTTATCAGGGCTATGAAGGCCTTTATGCCGATGTCCTGTTATGGATGCAGAAAGGCTGGATTGACTATGTAGTTCCTCAGGTTTATTTTGAACTGGATCAGTTCGTTCAGAAAGAAAATGAACCCCTTCTGGAACGGGTAAAATATGCCGATTTAGTGGATTGGTGGACCTGGGCCTGCAAAGAAACTAAAATGAAACTCTATATCGGGCAGGGACTGTATCGCTACTCCAAAGAAGGAAACTGGAGCAATCCGGAAGAAATTATCAATCAGTTAAAATACAATGAAACCAAAGACAATATTGCCGGAGTGGTGATGTTTACCTATCGCAATCTGGTTAAAGAGGATATACCGGCCTTGGTGGAAGCAAGAAAATTATTAAAAGAGGTTTGGACCAAACCCGTCCTGCCCCGCTAGAAAAATGATGAAAATAGAAAGTTATGAGCAGTTGAGAGATTTTGTTGCCAATCCGCCTGCCGTAAAGCCGAAGCTGTTACTGCATGCGTGCTGTGCACCCTGTGCCAGTTATGTGCTTGCTTATCTGGAAAAGGCTTTTGCGATAACCATTTTCTTCTACAATCCCAACATCTATCCAGCTGAAGAATTCAGTAAAAGGCTGGAAGAATTTAAAAAATTCCCCCATGTCCCGATTATTACGGAACTGAATTTACCGGACGAATTTGACCGGGCAGTTGTTGGCCTGGAAAAGGAAAAAGAAGGGGGAGCAAGGTGCTTTGTCTGTTATGAACAGCGGTTGGAAAAAACCGCTTTAAAAGCAAAAGAATATCATTTTGATTATTTCACGACAACCCTTTCGGTCAGTCCCCACAAAAATGCAGCTGCCATCAATCAAATCGGAAATAAACTGGCTGCTGCATACGGTGTATCATTCCTGTATTCCAATTTCAAAAAGAACAACGGCTTTCAGGAATCGGTCCGTCTGTCCCAGGAACTTGGCTTATACCGCCAGGATTATTGCGGCTGTATATACTCCTTTCAGGAAAAAGAACAAAGAAAACCATATTAGGTTTTCTTTTTTTTGAAAAAGGTAAAATTATTAAAGACTTTTTTAATAAAATTTGTTATAATAAGTAGAATGGATTAGTATGTCCGGTTGATGGCTGATCCGCATCTGACCCTTTGTTATTTCCAAAATTATACCTTGAAAAAGAGTGCTTTTTAAGGTATAATAAGATGATAATTGAGGGGCTGAATAGGTTGTGAAAAGGAAGGTTTTTATGTACACTATTTATCCAAAGCCCAAAAAGCAAGTAAGTAGGCAAGGTGAATTACTTTTCAAGAAGAAAACTGTTTTTTTTAAGGAGTTTGCCGAAAACGTTTTTAGTGAATTAAACCGTTTTGCACCATGGGAAATCGTTGACGAAGAAGAAAGCATCCTTCGTTTTTTCGTCGATTCCACTATTGGGGAACAGGGATATGAGATTGAGGTAACCGATCAAGTGATTATCGTGAAAGCTAGTCAGGAAGTCGGTTTCTTTTATGCTGTTCAGACATTAAAGCAAATGTTTCGCGAAAAAATGGAATGTGTTTTTATAGCTGATGAACCGGATTTAAAGGTTCGGGGATATATGATGGATATCAGTCGCAACAAAGTGCCGACAGAAGCAACCGTTCGCGAAGTCATTGATCTGATGAGTATCCTCAAAATGAATCATCTGGAATTGTATGTAGAAGGATTTTCGTTTGAATATAAAAGTTTTTCCAAGTATCTGGAGGAAGAAAGCTACATTACAGTAGAAGAATATCAACGCCTGGAAGCCTATGCCAACCGTCACTATATTGATTTGGTACCCAATCAAAATGGTTTTGGTCATATGGCAGAATGGTTAAAACAGGAAGAATTTAAAGATCTGGCGGAAGCTCCGGAAGGAATTTTCCTGTGGGGAAGCCACCGGGCTCCTTCAACGCTGGATCCCAGTAATCCAAAATCACTGGAATTGATTAAAAAAATGTATGCGGATATGATTCCCTATTCCAGCTCGACCTATTTCAATATGAACTTTGATGAACCATTTGAACTGGGAAAAGGTAAAAGCAAAGATTTGGTTGAAACAAAAGGGTTGGGGAACGTCTATATGGACTATACCCTGAAAGCCTATCAGGAAATCAAAAAATACAATAAAACCCCGTTGATTTGGGGGGATGTCCTGATTCATCATGATGATGTATTGGACCGTATTCCCAAGGATATGATCTTTGTTGATTGGGGGTATGATTCTTTTTATCCGTTTGACCGCAATTTGCTTACCCTTAAAAATGCAAACATTAGGTTTATGGCAGCACCGGGAACATCCAGTTGGTGCAGTTTCCTGGGGAGAACCACGGATGCCCTGGAAACCGTAACAAATGCCTGTATCTATACAAAAATGTACGGTGGGGAAGGAATTCTGATGACGGATTGGGGTGACTTCGGTCATTTACAGTTTTTACCAATCAGCCTGGCTCCTCTTGCCTATGCCGCCTTGCTCAGTTACCGCGTGAACTGTGGAACCTACCGTGATTTAAAACATGTCGTCAATCGCTTTGTTTTCCAGGATAAAACCAATATCATCGCTGATTTACTGCTTGATCTGGGGAATTACAACCGTTTTGAAAATGCTTATGCCGGAAACATGACACAGGTATTCCAACTCTTTTTCTGGGCCATTCAATCCCTGAAAGAAAAAGACCCGTTAGCCTATTTTTACCCAAAAATGAGCGATAAAATACTGACAGTGGAAAAAAATCAGTTTATGCAAGCTTTCTTCGACCAAAAATTACGAGAACTTGCTGCAGCAGGTGTAGATGATTTGGTTAAAAAAGAACTGCATCATTCGATTTCCTTTGTTCAGACCATTTTAAAAATAAATTTAGCCTTGAACAAGCAAGTCGATCCAGCCAAGCGCTTCACCCTTTTGGAAGAAGTGAAGAAGGCAATTGCCCCCCTGAAAGAAGGGCTTGTCTATTGCTGGATGAAACGAAACAAGAAAAGCGGTTTAAACAAGAGTCTTGTTTACCTCGATAAATTACATACTTTTGTTTTATTATTACAAGGAGGAA
>JAQUYJ010000070.1 GCA_028691905.1 Bacilli bacterium | reverse complement strand
AGCTATAGGCGCGGATAGTTTGAGAATTGTGTAGTTTTTGTCCCATATCAAACACTTTTTTTAATAACTTATCAACCTTTAATGTTTGAGAATTGTGTAGTTTTTGTCCCATATCAAACACCAAGTAAAGGGGCTATCACAAGCAGAGTGTTTGAGAATTGTGTAGTTTTTGTCCCATATCAAACAAGCTAAAAGAATTAATTCAGAATCGAAATGTTTGAGAATTGTGTAGTTTTTGTCCCATATTATTCTCTAAAGGAATAAAGTTTTTAAAAGAAGGTATATGAAAACTGTTCTATTTCAATGCTAATTAACCGGTATTACCGGATTTTTTTATGAGAAAAAACATTTATTAATAAGGACGAATGTGGTATAATAATAATGGCAATGGCCAGGAAAGGATGTGGGAATATGATTACTGTATACTATACTAATGAAAAGCTGGAAGTTTACAAAAGCAATGAAGTAGAAAACATTTATGAGAAAGTGAAAAGAAAGTCGTGGATTCATATGACCAATCCGACTGATGAAGAAGTAAAAATGGTCAGTGAATTGACTAATATTCAGGAAGCAACAATCAGAACTACTTTGGATGAAGAAGAATCTGCTCATATTGATTTGGATGATGGGGAAACATTAATCGTTGTTGATATGCCAATTGTTGATCTGGATGATAATTATCCAGAGATTCATAAATATATGACAACACCATTTGGTATTATTTTTAATGATGAATATTATATTACAACTTGTCTTCGTTCCACTTCAATAGTTCAGAGTTTAACCGGAAGGTGGATGAAGAATCTTGCAACGAACAAGCATATTAAATTGACAATTCAATTGTTATACCGAAATGCAGCTTTGTTTGTAGGCTTGCTGAAACAATTGGATCGGGACAGCGAATTTGTTCAACAGCGTCTTCACCAATCGATGAAGAATAAAGAATTATATGAATTGATGAGCCTTGGCAAATCTTTGGTATATTTATCTACCGGTGTCAATGCTGATTATCTTGTATTGGAGAAACTCAAAAGAATAGAAATGTTTAAAAAATACGAAGAAGACATCGATTTAATTGAAGATGCCATTATTGAAAACCGCCAGGCAATGGAAATGTGTTCTATTCACAGAGACATTTTAAATGGGACAATGGATGCTTTTGCTTCTGTTATTTCCAATAATGTCAATACAGTAATGAAAACATTAACTGTTGTTACGATTACCCTTACTATTCCGACTTTGATAGCAAGCTTTTTTGGGATGAATGTCGCCATTCCATTTGCCAATGAACGTTTGGGTTTTTGGATAGTAGTCGGGGTATCTGCACTTTTAGCTTTTTTTGGTGCCCTTATTTTAGCGAAATATACCAGTCGCATTAAAGTAAGAAAAAAGAAATAAGCAAGAATAAAAATGCTTGAAAAAAGCATTTTTTCATGGAGTTACTATGTTAGAAGTAAAAAATTTGCGCTTTAATTATGGCGACCAGGAATTGTTCAACAACATTGATATAAAAATTAATCCCGGTGAACATGTCGGTTTGATTGGAATAAATGGTGTGGGAAAATCCACTTTCATGAATTTGATTGCTCACCGCTTAACACCGGACAGTGGAGAAATCGTTTGGGATAAAAACACCACTTACAGTTATTTGGATCAACATTTACTTGTTTATGACGACCAGACAATCGAAGAATATTTATATGATGTTTATACCCCCTTATTCGAACAGGAAAAGCGAATGAATCAATTATATGAATCGCTTGTTGCTGCAGAAGAATCCAGTTATGATAAAATATTAAATAAAGCCTATCAAATTCAGGAACAGCTGGAACAGGCCAATTTTTATATGATTAAATCAAAAGTCGGCAATATTATTCAGGGCCTCGGAATAGATGTTACCGAAAAAAGAAAATTACGGGAATTGAGTGGTGGTCAAAAAGCCAAAGTATTTTTAGGAAAAATGCTTTTGGAAGAAAAAGACGTTTTACTGCTGGATGAACCAACAAATTTTTTGGATACCCATCATATTGACTGGCTTGCGAAATTCTTGATTAATTATAAAAATGCGTTTTTGGTTATCAGCCATCATAGTTCTTTTTTAAATACGATTTGTAATGTTATCCTTGCTTTGGAAAACAAACAAATGATTAAATACAAAGGAAATATGGATGATTATCAACGCCAAAAAGAACAGAATCAGGATACATACCGTAAAGAATATATCAAACAACAGCAGTTTATCAAAAAGACAGAAGAGTTTATAAATAAAAATATCGTTCGCGCTACAACAACAAAAAGAGCACAGAGCAGAAGAAAAATGCTAGATAAGATTACTGTTATTGAAAAACCGCAGTCCGAGAAGAAGGTGTATTTTCAGTTTGATTTCACCAAATCTTTCCATTTGGATAGTTTGGTTGTGGAAGATTTAAGTATCGGGTATACTTATCCGATACTGGAAAACATCAACCTAACCTTTGAATTTGGTAAAAAGTATGTCATAATCGGTAAAAACGGAATTGGAAAAACGACTTTTTTAAAAACTGTATTGGATTTTATGACACCGATTAAAGGAAAAATTCGCTTGTCTAAGCTGAATGATATATCGTATTTTCCTCAGGAAATACCCCTGTGTGATGCTACCCCAATTGATTATTTTCGCGAAGATTACCCGTTAATGGAGGATGGTGCTATCCGTGTTATTCTCGCGAAATATGGTATCAGTGGCCTTCTTCCATTAAAACCGATGACCCAACTGAGTGGAGGAGAAGTGACCAAAGTTCGTTTTGCGAAAATGAGCCTTACTCCATCCAATTTATTAATATTAGATGAACCTACTAATCATTTAGATCGTATTGCCAAGTCTTCCTTGTTTCAAGCAATTGAAAAATATCCGGGTACTGTAATATTGGTTTCTCATGAAAAGTATTTTTATAAACAATTGCAAATGAAAGAGATAAAATTTTAGGTGAAAAGAATGAATATTAGAAATATTGCCATTATCGCACATGTCGATCATGGAAAAACAACACTGGTGGATCAGTTGCTGAAAAAATCCGCGACCCTTCAGGAAAGAGAACAGATTGAGGAAAGGGCAATGGATTCCAATGCATTGGAACGGGAAAGAGGAATCACCATACTGGCCAAGAATACAGCAATTTTGTACCATGATTATAAAATAAATATTTTGGATACACCGGGGCATGCTGATTTCAGCGGTGAAGTGGAACGGATAATGACCATGGTAGATGGTGTTCTCTTGGTCGTCGATGCATATGAAGGGCCCATGCCTCAAACCCGTTTCGTTTTAAAAAAGGCCTTGGAGTCCCATTTAAAACCAATTGTCGTTGTCAATAAGATTGATAAAGACAGTGCAAGACCCGATGCAGTTGTTGATGAAATTCTTGACTTGTTTATTGAATTGGGTGCAGATGATGAACAAATTGATTTCAAAGTCGCCTATGTCAGCGCAATTAAAGGAACATGCAGTTTATCAAGTAATATTACAACGCAAAAAGAAACAATGGATCCGCTGTTGGATTTGATTATCCGAGAAATTCCGGCACCGGATGCAGATTTGGATGGTCCTCTGCAATTTCAAGGTGCTTTACTGGACTATAATGAATATGTAGGGCGGATGGCTATCGGCAGAATCAAAAGAGGAGTTATACGGACAAATGAAATGGTCAGTTGTATACGTACAGACCATTCCATAAAAGAGTTTAGAATTCAAAAACTATTCAGTTTTTTAGGATTAAACCGCAGCGAGGTAGAAGAAGCTCCAGCTGGAGATATCGTTGCTGTTGCTGGTCTTGCTGATATTTATGTTGGTGAAACCATTTGTACAATCGGAAAAGAAGAAGCATTGCCACCTATTCATGTCAGTGAACCAACTGTTGAAATGTATTTTTCAACAAACACATCACCATTCGCCGGAAAAGAAGGAAAATTTGTTACTTCTACCAAACTGGATGACCGATTATATAAAGAAGTACAGAAAGATGTCAGTTTAAAAGTCAACCGGATTGGTAATGGGGACGAATGGATTGTAGCAGGTCGCGGTGAATTGCATTTAGGCATTTTAATTGAGAATATGCGGCGCGAAGGCTATGAATTTCAGGTTTCCAAACCAAAACCCATCGTTAAATGGATTGATGACAAACCGTATGAACCCTACGAATATGCACAAATTGACGTTCCCAACGACGTGGTAGGTTCTACTATCGAATTGCTCGGAAAACGAGGGGGTATTCTTGAAACAATGGACAGCAGTATATCCCAAACGAGATTGATCTACACTATTCCTTCCCGCGGGTTGATTGGTTTATCCACTGACTTTATGACGACAACAAAAGGATATGGTACACTGAGTCATTATTTTCTTGATTTCAAAAAAATAGAAAACAATATTATCGGTGAACGGAAAAATGGCGTACTGGTATCATTGAATGAAGGCCGTACAACAGCATATGCGATCGGTGGAATTGAAGACCGGGGTATTCTGTTTGTCGACCCCAATGAGCAGGTATATGAAGGCCAGATTGTCGGTGAATGCAATAAAGAAGACGATCTGGCAGTCAATGTTACAAAAGCAAAACAAATGACAAACCAGAGAAGCTCAAATAAAGACAATACTGTTGTGTTAAAAAGGTCTTTAAAAATGGCATTGGAAGTCTGTATGGAATACATCAACGATGACGAATTGGTTGAAGTGACACCACGCAGTATTCGCCTGCGAAAAAGAATATTACAAACAAATGAACGAAAGAAATTCGATTCAAAAAAAAGTAGAACGGGGATAACAGAATGAAAAGATATATAATAGTCCTATTAATCCTGCTTAGCTATGGGCTGGCAGGATGTGAACAAACAATAGAACCAGATGGTCCGGAAACCCTTACTATTTATTCGATCAATGATTTTCATGGTGATGTATTGGATGAAGACGGAAACTTTAGTGTTATCGGTAATTACTTAATGAATCAAAAACAAACCAATCCGGAAAATACTGTGATTATTTCAGTTGGAGATATGTTTCAGGGAACTGCAATATCCAATATGTCAAACGGGAAAGTTGTCGTAGAGATGATGAATGAGATTGGATTTGATGCGATGACGATAGGCAATCATGAATTTGATTGGGGGATTGAGGTTCTTTCTTCCTATCGGGACGGAGTTGGTTTTGATGCTGATTTTCCTTTTCTTTCTGCCAATATTGCTGAAAAAGCAACAGAAGAATTAGTGGATTGGGCTGAACCCTATGCGATAGTGGAAAAAGGGGATATTAAAGTCGGAATTATTGGTTTGATTGGTCAATATTTGACTTCATCCATTTCTCCGTCCATTATCGAACCATTTGAATTCCTTCCTGAATTTTCAATTGCAAGAGAACTGGCCTATGAATTAAGGACGGAGCATGATGTGGATGTTGTTATCTTATCCATCCACAGTAATACAACCTATGATAATCAGGCATATGCCAATCTGACAGGTGATTATCAAATAGATGCTGTTTTAAATGGACACACCCATT
>JAQUYJ010000069.1 GCA_028691905.1 Bacilli bacterium | reverse complement strand
CTCATTGATATCGGGGAAGTTCGGATTTTTATAACGCACGGTCATTTGTATCTAAAAAACCGACTACTTCAATTGGCTAAACAAACCAAAAGCAAGATTGTCATAACAGGACATACCCATATTCCATTTATAGTACAGGAAGAGAATATTTATTTCTGTAATCCTGGGAGTCCTAATTATCCTCGGGGAAAAGAAGGACCCAGTTATGCACGAATATTGATTGATGATCAAAATCAAATTGATATTCAAATCATATTATTAGAGGATAAAAATGAAAGAAAATAAGCAAATCGACATTTTTTATGATTTGTATGATAAAGCATGTTTGTTTTATCATCATAAATTGCAGTTGGACTATCTGTCCTGTATCATTCGGGTTGGAACTGATTTGACACGGTCTCTTAACGATACCGGCTTGGAATTGGAAGATATGGAAGAACTGGAGTTCCTTTACGATCAGTTTTCCTTACATCGTTTTACAAATGAAGAAGTACGAATTGCCATGGAACTTATTGTAATAAAAGGATTAAAAGACAATGGTTCGTATGTCCTGGATCTAATGACACCGGATGCAATCGGCTATTTATTTGCTTTTCTTATTTCCAAGATGGCATCAAATCATGCTACAGTACTGGATGTATGTACCAAAACGGGTAATCTGATCAGCACCATTCATAATTTTACGACACAGGAATTTACCCTTTACGGGATTGAAAGTGACCCGCTTCTGGTAGAATTGACGAAAGTCGTTTGTGACCTGCAAAACACACAAATCACTATTTTTCAAAATTCCTGCATGGATCCCTTACCCATTCAAGCTGATTTTATTATTGGTGATTTAGGAAAGATCAATCAGCAAACAGAGATGGTTCCCCAGCAAATCATTCTCCATTTCCTGGAGAATTTAAACGATAAAGGATTTTTTATTTATTTAATTGACAATGATTTTTTTAACCGGGAAGGTGCTGGCTCCTTTAAAACAAGTCTGCAGGGAAGCTTATTGGGATTGATTGTTTTACCCGACACAATGTTTCAGGATAATTCGGTTGGAAAAAGCATTCTCATCGGCTCAAAATATCAAACACCGGAAGGAGAACTGTGCATGATTAATATGCCCAGTCTGACCGATTCCGAAAGGTTGAATCATATGATTCAGCAAGTAGAAGAATGGACGATCAAATGGAAAGGAATGATACAATGAAAAAAATAATGGCTGTAAATGCCGGAAGTTCATCACTTAAATTTCAGTTATTGGCTATCCCATCCGAAAAGGTAATCACGGAAGGGATCATTGAAAGAATTGGAATGAATGATGCCTACTATACGATAAAATTGGATGGCAAAAAAATAAAAGAAATTCTGCCTGTGAAAAATCACGCTCAGGCAGTTGAATTATTGCTGAATGATTTGCTGACAAAGAAGATTATTGCCAGTTTTGATGAAATTGATGGCGTGGGACACCGTGTTGTCCATGGTGGAGAAACATTTAAAGAATCCGTTTTAATTGATGAAAGCGTGATTGCAGAAATTACAAAATTATGTGATTTGGCTCCCCTTCACAATCCTGCCAATTTGACCGGAATCGCAGCTTTCAGCAAAATTCTTCCCGATGTGAAGCAGGTAGCTGTATTTGATACTGCTTTCCATCAAACCATGTCCCAGGAAGCCTATATGTATGCTGTTCCCTATGAATGGTATGAAAAATACGGTCTTCGTAAATATGGCGCCCATGGAACAAGTCATCAGTTTGTCGCCAGTGAAGGAGCAAAATTAATAAATAAAGCAGTTGAAGATTTAAAAATCATCACCCTTCACTTGGGAAATGGAGCTTCCATCGCTGCTATTAAAAACGGTAAATGTATTGATACATCAATGGGACTGACCCCTTTGGGTGGTATTCCCATGGGAACACGCTCCGGTGATATTGATCCTGCTGTAGTGGAGTTCATCGCTGAAAAAGAGAACTTATCAATTAAAGAAATATTAAATATGCTCAACAAAAAATCCGGTTATTTAGGTGTGTCCGGTGTTTCCAACGATTCCCGTGATTTGGAAGAAGGAATGGAAGCGGGTAATGAACGCTGTCGCCTGGCGCTTGACATTCAATACAAACGGATTGCAGATTATGTCGGAAGTTACTATATTTACCTGGGCGGATTGGATCTGCTTGTTTTCACTGCAGGAATCGGTGAAAATTCCAATCGGGCGCGAAGTGAAATCATCAGAAGATTACAGGTTCTGTGTCTTGAATTGGATGAAAAGGCGAATGATGTCCGTTCCAAAGCCACGATTATCACTAAACCAAATTCAAAAGTAGTAGCAGTGCTGATCCCCACCAATGAAGAATTGGTAATCGTTCGGGACACTGTGCGGATTATACAGAATATCCATTGATAAAGTGCAGAAATGCACTTTTTTTTAGTAATTTAGGCCCTCCCTGTTAATAATTAAAATGAGGAGGAGTGACGATGAAAAAAAATATTCTGTTTCTGCTCATTGTATTTTGTATTCTAATCCAAATCAAACAACCAATCCATGCCAATACTGACAGTTTAGCCCCACTCGTTGTAGAAAAGGGAATGGGAAACGATGAATTACTTGATACAGAGTATGCTGAATTAACCTATAATCCGGTTGATTGGAATCAACCGGGAACCTATAGTGTTACTTATTTTGATCCAAGAAAAGGAGAATTAAAAAACCGAACAGTCTTGATTGTGGAAAAAGATCAATTGGAGACTGGTTTGGTCCACAGTGAATCAATCGAATATCAGTCAAGCGATATCACTTCCGTAACAGATGTCTGTTATTTGAATGCAAATCAACTGGTATTGGTTGGTACGAAAAGAATAGAAGGGGATTCCCTGCAGATGGTTCTTCCCCAGGCTGTTGCCTGGATGCAGTTTTATGAGAATGACATATTGCTGTGGGAAAAAGTATGGGATGATTTCAGTTCGATATTTGCTGTAAAGCCTTCCGTAAACGGAATTTTGATTGGATTGACTCTGGAAGAGGAGTTATTGTATCCTGATATTATTTTGCTTGAAATTGCTTGTAACGGTAATATCCTCCGTCAAAAAAGAATACAGGGTAATGGAATTGAAGTGGGGTCGGATTTGTTTT
This sequence comes from Bacilli bacterium, assembly GCA_028691905.1. GTDB lineage: Bacteria > Bacillota_I > Bacilli_A > ML615J-28 > CAG-698 > JAQVOS01. Next base: position 2,487 of record JAQUYJ010000069.1, on the reverse strand, counting down.
TCCGGGATAATCATCTGTATCTATTCTATACGAGTGATTCCAGTGTGGGGGATGCATCATTTGATTTCATGCCGGCCCAGTATACGGTATTGATGAAATGCCGGTATGATAATTTTGAAATACAAAATGTGAAAACATATGGCAATAATCAATTAAACAATTGGGTAGGAGTGGAATGGCAGGCAAATCGCTTTGCTGTTTTGCAGGAATTTACAGGAACAGCCGGAGTGTACCGGCATAAAAACGGAAATTATCATGTTCAGTATTTCATGCTGATTGACAGTGAACTGAATACCCTGTATCAGGAACCAATGACTCATTTTTATTCCAACCTCTATATTGAAGCAGAAAGAGCATTTCTTGTCCGCTGCAAAACAATAGCAGAAGAGTATCGTATCGAATGCTACGGATACAGCTTAGTTGATTTAACCCACCAAACACAGGAATACTCGTTTTCTTCCACGGCAGTAACCCAGGTAAAAGTGGTGAAAACAAAAGAAGGAAAGACGATGCTTTGGTTACTTGCCGATTCGCCATCCTTTAATCACGATCAGACAACGGGATTTTTGTTTATAAACAACCAGGATAATTCTCTTTTTTATCCTTATGAAAAAACAATGAACAAAGCGACTGTTTATTCTTTTTCAGCTTCCGATCAGCTTGTTTCCTGGCAGGTAAAAGATGAAAAAATCATTAAGAATCATTTTGTTTTGCTGCGAATGAAAGTACAGTCTGCCAGCCTTATTCAGGGTCAATTGATTACGACCTATCAACTCTGTCTGAATGGAACCGACTTTACCCAGGTTAATCATCAAAACACGATTATCGAACAGTTTGGATGGCATGAGAACAGATTGGTTACCCGAACTGATTATGTGGAAGTTCATTTGAAAAACAAATTTTATGTAAAGAAAGAGATCAGTATTCGCAATCAGGCAGACTATGATCAACAGGTTACTCTTCGTTTTAATGGAGAAGGTTATCTGAATGATCAAGTGATTACAAGCCCGTATCTGGTTGATATGCTGGGTTCCTACTGTTTGATTGTCTATGGAAGTGAAGGAGAACGGGAAGTGATTAATTTCACTGTTTCAGAATTATGTACAAAGCAAGATGATCAAGCACTGATGCCTTCTCCCATCAACTCTGTTTTAATTGACAGTGCACTGCCTGCTTATACTGTTACCTCTGAAATCGTATTTAACCCATTGGATAAGGATAAAACCATTCATTCCTTTTTGTTTTTCGGGATGGGAGCATCGCTTTCTGTAGCTGTCTGGTTTATTTTGATGAGGAAAAGGGGGATAAGATGAATATATGTTTGCTTTTCTTTTCCTTTTTCCAGCTTGTAATGACGGATCCATTTATCATTAAGGAAGAAGAGACAACCGAATATTATGTGGAAGAAACAGATCATTACCAGCTGAAAGAACAGGGAAAAATGAAAATGCTGTTTTTTGAAAACGAATTGATAGCAGAATTTTCACCTGCTCCAAATGTGCATCTTCTGGAAAATAATCAAAAAATATTTGTTTTTGTCTATCAGGAAGAAAATATTCAATTACACTGTTTTCATGGCCGGGAACTTCAATATACTGTTATTCTTCCCGGGCATTATCTTTTTCATTTTGATGTATGTTGGTTTGGGGATGATATTTTATTGGCAGGCGGAATCATCAGCGATCAGGTGATGCAGTTTTCGCTTCTTCCCCATCAGCAAAAAGATAACGCTGTTATTCATCTGATGGATCAGGCTGGAGTGATAAAACAGACAAAGATTTTTGGCGGTTATGAAAACGAAGGTTTTTTAAAAGTAGAAGAACAGGCAGGGGATATTCTCATATGGGGATGGAAAGAATACCAAACCGGAGGAGATTTGGGAAACGGAGGCAATCGGCCAACCAACCATTTTCTTCTGAAAGTGGATGCCGCTTTTCAAAAACAGAATATTGCAGTGTTTTCCGAATATGAAATTTTAACTTTTGGATTTTTTGATCAGCAAGTTATTTGTTGTACCAATGAGCGTTTATATTTGCTGAACAGTGATTTAAACACCGCTAAGAGCTTCAAATTCCCCTCCCAATCGCATTTCACAACCCTGACCCCTCACAATCTCTGTATCGTTATGCTCTATGAGAAGATGATTATTTACGATGTTGTTTTCTTTTCCAAGCTTTATGAATGTTTTTTCAACAGTGATTTTACGAGAGTTACCTATGGGCTGGATGAAATTTTTCTTCACAAAAACGAAATTACTAAATTGAATATTTACGATTTCCGGTTCTTCCAATCCCCCATCGCCTATTCCTATCTTGAAAAACAGACAGTATATGACTTGATGGGACCGGTTTTGTGCCCGGTAAAGGAAATAACGCCGTATTTTGAACCACAGATTCATGGTATCTATCAAGTGCATTATTTAGTGGATACGATGGAAATAACCGCTGATCTTCAAATGGAAGCAAAGTGCAATGTATCGGAAGGGAT
>JAQUYJ010000068.1 GCA_028691905.1 Bacilli bacterium | reverse complement strand
ACATACAATAATTGTTGCTCCGTTTACCGTTGCAGAGCAGATCACGGGCCAAAAAATTTTGGTTACAGACAAAAGTATGCTTACCTTTCCTTCTTTTACTGTTGAGTGTCTTCCTGCCTACAATACCCCAACAGGGCATTCAATTAAAAAATATCACAGTAAAGGTGCATTTGTAGGTTATTTTATTTGTTTCAAAGATCAGTCCATTTATTTTGCGGGGGATACCGATCTGATTCCGGAAATGGAAAGGGTTAAAAATGTCGATATTGCATTTCTGCCGATAGGTGGCACTTATGTGATGGATGGGGAAGAAGCCTTGGAAGCTGTTGATTTCATTCAACCAAAAACAGTTGTCTTGATGCATGAAGCAAATGAAAATACAATACTGCTCGCGAAAAAGGTTTCATCACCAACACGGGTTATAGTATTAACTGTCGGAGAAACACATATTGGAAACCAGAAAACCGATTGATTATCGGAGCAGATTTTATATATAAAGTATTAATATGAAAATCAATAAACAGATTGGTATGATAAATAAAAAGCTTTGCTCTTGAATGAACTTCATTCAGTAGAAAGCTTTTTTTTTGCGAATATTTAATTTAAAAGGATTACTGTTTTATGAATAAACTATTAATGTGTTTTATTCAGGGGATTAAAGGAATGTGAACGTGCTGATAATAAACATTTCTTTTCTATTCGATTAAAATTGTAAACGTTTGACAAAAAAATAGGTGCATGCTATAATCGATATGTAATAAAAATCAAAGAAAGGAATTTTTTTATGAGAAAAGTATTTTTAGTTGACGGGAAGAGAAGTCCAATCGGATCTTTTTTAGGTTCTCTTCGCTTCGTACATCCTGCCGATTTGGGAGCAGAAGTAGTAAAAGGATTATTGGAAAAAAATGAAATCAATCCGGATGATATTGATGAAGTAATTGTAGGAAATATATTGCCTGCCGGGCTGGGTCAGGGAATGGGTCGTCAGGTTTCGATAAAAGCAGGAATCAAACAGGAAATACCAGCGTATTCGTTGAACATGGTATGTGGCAGTGGTATGAAAGCAGTTATGAATGCTTTTGCCAATATTCAGGCCGGAATGCATCATTTAGTAATAGCCGGTGGAGTGGAATCAATGAGTAATGCGCCGTTTCTTGTTTCTTCCAAGACGAGGGATGGTGTGAAAATGGGCGATTTCAATTTGGTAGATCATATGATTTATGATGCTTTGACGGATGTTTTCAATAATGTTCATATGGGAATGACAGCAGAAAACATCGCTGAAAAATTCCAAATTACAAGAGAAGCCCAAGATGATTTTGCGATTGAGTCACAGAAAAAAGCCATTGCATCAGTGGATAATGGTCGCTTTGCAGATGAAATAATCCCAATTGTGATTAAAACAAAAAAAGGGGATATCATTGTTGATAAAGATGAATACCCAAATCGAACAACATCAAGAGAAAAGCTAAGTATGCTTCGTCCGGCATTTAAAAAGGATGGAGTCGTTACTGCCGGAAATGCTTCCGGTATCAATGACGGTGCCTCTTTTACCATCGTTGCAAGTGAAGAATATGTAAGGAAAAATCAATTGCAGCCGCTGTTTGAAATTGTTGCAGTCGGTCAAGGCGGAGTTGATCCCTTACTGATGGGATTGGGACCTGTTCCTGCTATCCGTAATGCACTAAAAATGGCAAAAATGAGATTGCAGGATATGGAATTATTAGAATTGAATGAAGCCTTTGCAGCACAATCACTTGGCGTCATAAAATTACTTGCTGAAGAACATCAGATGAGTGAAGAAGCGATAAAGCAAATCACAAACATTAATGGGGGTGCGATTGCCCTGGGTCATCCTGTTGGTGCAAGTGGAAATCGGATTCTTGTTACGCTGATGCATGAAATGAAGAAACAAAATCTTACCTATGGCTTAGCCAGTCTTTGTATTGGCGGTGGTATGGGTACTGCAATTATTATAAAAAGAGTATAGAAAGAAGGAATAAACCATGAAATTACAAGGAAAAGTAGCTGTAGTTACCGGTGCTGCAAAAGGCATTGGAATGGAAATAGCGAAATTGTTCGCTTTGGAAGGCGCACAGGTAATCTCAGTAGATGTCAGTGATTTGAGTTATGAACAGGCAGGCGTGGAAGGGTACCATTTAAGTGTTACCGATGTTGCCGGTGTTCAGAAGTTTTATGAATATGTGATAGAAAAATACGGCAAAGTGGATATTCTGGTAAATAACGCCGGAATAACACGGGATGCCATGACAAGAAAAATGACTGATGATATGTGGGATATCGTTATTGATGTCAATCTGAAAGGTGTTTTCAATATGACGAGACTGTTTGGTCCGCAAATGGAAACCAATGGATATGGTTCCATCATCAATATCAGTTCTGTTGTCGGTGAATTCGGTAATATCGGCCAGGCAAACTATGCCGCAACCAAAGCCGGAGTGATTGGCCTGACAAAGACCTGGGCAAAAGAATTTTCGCGTAAAGGTGCCAATGTTCGTTGCAATGCCATTGCACCGGGATATGTGATGACTGATATATTGAAAACAGTTCCTGAAGAGTTGTTACAGCAGTTTGCCCAAATGACGATGCTGAAAAGACTGGGTCAACCGGAAGAAATAGCTAAAGCAGCTTTGTTTCTAGCAAGTGAAGATTCTTCTTATGTTACTGGTCATGTATTAAGTGTCAATGGAGGAATGCGTTTATAAATATGATTGAAAAAGTATATCAGATAACAAAAGGAACCACTAAAACAATAGAACGGGTCATTGCTGATGATCACGTTCATTTTATGCATATGATTCTTCCCAAAGGGGAGGGATTACCCATACACTTATCCAATGCCAATTTATATATGAGTGTTTTAAAAGGAACTCTGGCGATTGATTTAAATGACCAGGGTATCCACTATTATGAGGTGGGAACCATTCTAAATATTCCCCTGGGGATTAAAATGGATGTTCATAATGAAAAAGAAGAAATTTTGGAATTGTTTGTCATTAAAACTCCTGTTCCGGGATCAACTGTTAATCAAAAGAATTGAAAAGCACATTTGATTATGGTAAAATAGATTTCGTAAAAGGAGAAAAAAATGAATATAACATATGAATTAAACGGTGGATACTGGAATCCGAAAGATGAAGTGAAAGTTGCTTATTATACTGCGCTCTATCAATTTATTACCCTAAAAGATCAGAATCTTTTAAAAAACATTTCCTTGGAAGATTTTTTATGCAGTGAACCCTATATTATTGGTAATTTGGCCGGTAAGTATTATTTAAAAGAGCAGGTAGGGGGTAAGCTGGAAGATCAGCCTGTTACCCATTTTATCGGATTTTGTTTTCAAAACCAGAAATTTGTCGGTTTGATCAGGCATCTCATTCCTTTTTTTGCTTCCTGGCGGGAAATTGAACGGTGTGGAGAAGCACATGCAACGGATTTTTTTGCGAACAGCTGGGCTTCACTTGTCGATACAGCCAAACTGTTTAAATACACTACAGTGGAAGATTTGAAAAAAAGCAATGAAGCACCATCCGTTCAGGACGAACGTATCCTGTATTACATTCAGCACATCCCCGGTGCGGTTGATGCTCCCCTTAAAGTTCAAATGGGTGAAATTAAAACGATTCCCCACCCCCGAAAAACAGGATATCACTTCTTGGGCTGGTACGACAATCCACAATTTAAGAATGAAGAAATGACGTGTGTAGCCTATCAAAAAGAGGACGTTGTTTTATATGCGAAATGGGGAACCCATACTTTCTTTCATTCCAATGACGGATATTCTTCCTTCGCAGATTTGTATCAGGACTTTCTCGCGGATTTTTCCCGGATTACAGATCAGCATATCACTCAGGAAGTAAACCGAATAGAAGGGCACGGTCCGGTCAGTGACTTCTGTCTGAAAAGTGAGAATAAAATTAATTTTGTTTTCAACAATCCTCCTTTCCATCAAAAATGGATGTGGCTCATCCACTGGATTGCATCTTTATATGAACAAAACAGGGAAATGAAACAAAAATTTGATTGGAAAAATGACCAATTTGGTGATCAGGAACAAATACGCTGGGAATTGAATTCTTTATTTGTCAGTCGTTTCCATTTGATTCCTCCCAAAACGAAAGATTACAGTGGGGTTGGAATCAAGGAAAAATTAGCAGATTCAACCAACAGCGAAATCAGAAAAGTTTCTTATCCGGTTGGAAGCACGCTTTCCCTGCCCACAATGAAAAAAGAAGGATATCGATTCAAAGGGTGGTATCTGCTTCCCAAAGGAGGCAGTCAACCCATCCATTCGATTACAGATGACCAATATGCAGCAAAAACGCTCTATGCGCAGTGGGAAAAAGAATAATGCATCATTTGATGCATTTTTTTAAATAGATAATGGTATAATTTGCATAGATGATATTCATCTGAAGGAGGGAAATCGGATGGAAATTACATTTCCAAAATTACGTCGTTTTAATTTGATTATGGGTTGCTTTCATTTTGTCCAGGGCGTTTTAATGTTGATTTTATCGTTGACATGGGACAAAATCATTGAATTCAAACCGGTTATTTTTTCTAATTTTTTAAAGTATGATACGGGAATTGGAGCACTGATTACGGACTCCAAGCCTTTATTTGATTTGCCGTTTGGGATATTGGTATCCTGTTTTCTGTTTTTAAGTGCATTGGCTCATTTTATTATCGTATTACCAAAGGTGAATGATGTTTATAATCGAGGACTGGAAAATGAAATCAATCCTTTCCGTTGGTATGAATATGCCTTGTCATCTTCACTGATGATTGTTTTAATTGCTACATTGTTTGGTGTATTTGATATTGGCGCATTGATTTTAATTTTTGGGTTAAATGCCAGTATGAACTTATTTGGTCTGTTAATGGAAAAAATGAACGGGAAAAAAGAAAAGAAAGACTGGCTGTCCTTTATTTATGGATCCTTTGCAGGAATTGTTCCATGGATTGTTATTCTTTTATTTGCTTTTGGAAACAGTGATCCCAAGGAAGTACCGTGGTTTGTCTACGCTATAACCGGTTCCTATTTTGTTTTCTTTAATACTTTCCCAATTAATATGATTCTTCAGTACAAGAAAGTCGGAAAATGGCGTAATTATCTGTATGGTGAAAAGATGTACATTATATTGAGTTTGGCTGCAAAGACGACACTCGCCTGGTTTGTATTATTTGGTGTGATGAGTCCCAATTAAAAAAAGTTGAAAAGAGGTCCTGAATGGGGCTTCTTTTTTGTAACTTTACCTCTTTTGTGGTATAATGGAAAAAAAAGGAGGACATGATGTTTCTATTTTCAACTACTGTTAATATTGTATTTACAATAGGGATTATTATACTTTTGGTTGTTTTCTTAGTACTAATCAAAAAATTATTGCTGAATAAGGAAGAACCGGCAAAGAAGACTGTTTTTTTAGCTTATATTTTGGACTTTTTATTGTTGATTGGTTCAGCAGTTGGTTTATTGTTTTTATGGGAATTTGATTTTTCCAGCCACCTGTCGACTTTCTTCAATGAAGCCATTACTTATATGGAAACGCAGGTTACAGCAATTATTGCTTCTGTTGTCGTTGTTTTTGTCGCT
>JAQUYJ010000067.1 GCA_028691905.1 Bacilli bacterium | reverse complement strand
CTTCAATGTTTTCTTTTCTATTTCTTATTATACCACTATATAGTATATAATCACAACTAAAAAGTTGTGATTATATACCATTTTATACAGTTTAGTTATTTGTATTATAAATAATTATGCGCCTGGATATCCTTTGAACAATAAACGTGTGTCAAAAGCAGATAATGCGGACTCATTTGTTGCGTTTCCATCCCAGCCTTCAATCCAAATGTAAACTCTAACAGATTCAGCTACAGCTTTTGTTTCCAAAGTTGTAACTTTTAAACCTTTAGTTTCATCTACTCTAGTTGTAGAGATAACAGTACTTAATTCTCCTGCAAATGGAATATAAGTTGGATATGACTTAACATTAGTAGTATTAACTTCGTAATAATCATCAGCAGTTCCGGGAGTTTCATCAGCGCCGGCATTTACTGTTTCACTTAGCAAAGGAGTAGTTGGATTTGCCCAAAACGCACCTTCAGCAATCCAGCCTGAATCTTTTAAGAAATAATCACCATTTCCAAAGTCACTTAATACATTGTAATAAGGAGAATAAATTACTCTAGAAGCTGGAACTTCATCACCTTCACTGTCTAAATCAACAAACATAATACGAATAGTTTTAAGAACTTCAGCATTTTGTGCTGCTTTTAAAGGATCAGTTTCATTAAGAGTAAATGGATTAGCAGCTAAATCTAAATAAACTTCCAATGCAGTGGTATTAGATCTGAACTGTAAATCATATGTCAAATAATCTCCAGTTCCATTCCAGGTATAGGTTGAATCAGCATAACCCAAACTTGCTCCAGATGCACTTGCATATTCAAAGTATGGTGTTCCACCACCAGCATTTAAACTTAGTTTTTGGAAAGATGGTGTAGCAGTATTATCCCAAGTTACAGGTAGTAATGTAACTCCAGTTGGTTGGGTTAAAGCATAACTATAACTAAAACTACCATCAAGACCAGCAATTTGCAAGTCATTTCCAGCAGCTCCTACTTCTACAGAAATTTCATCAACATCAACTTCGTTTTGCAGGGTGAACCATGCGAAAGTTGAAGATACGGCAGCAACGAATGCAAATACTAACATAAACGCAGCAATAATTAATTTTTTTGTACTTTTCATAATTTTTTTATTTCCTCTCTTTTTTTATATTATTATTTTTTTTAATAATCAATGATTGAAAACTTCATCGATAACCGAATCCTACCTTTTACAATGGCAAATTCACCAACATCAGTAGCATCTGCATCTTCACCATGAACCCAAAGGGCCAAGATGTAGCGATCTACCATATCCGGTTGAAACAAATATCGATCTTTTGTAACGACGATTTTATTGGTAAAAAATTTTAATGCTCCAATTTCGGCTTCACCAGGAGTAAGTCCACGCTCACTTTGTGATCTCGCATAAATAAGCTTTTCATATTCTTTAATACCAAGAAAATCAGTTTCTTTAATAACCATAACTCTTATAGCATGATCAATAAAGTTGGTTGCTTCTGCAACATAGATGGAGTAGTTATAACTTAATGTTTCATCTCCTGTATTTTTAATATAGAATGAATAAAGCAGAAAGTTATTTCCATTATTATCTCCAGGTTTTATATCTTCAAGAGCCGCTTCGATTTCGACTGGAACAGCTATTGGATTACCTCTAATTCCCATCGGTTGTACACCACTTAATGGTTGGGCTTCCAATCTCGCTCCTGAAACTGCGAAATCTACTAACTCAGATAATGCTACTTCTTTCACATATAATTGATCACTTACATCAACTGTGAAACTACCTACTCGTTGTCCATAATATGAAAATAGAAGTAATATCGCAATGGCTAAGGTAGTAAGACCAAGTCCAATTCGGCTGACGATTTTCATCCTGGCAATGGTTTTGAATCGAAACATTACCTCACCTCTTTGTTATTACATTATCATTATAACTTACTAACCCTTAATAGACTATTAAGAGATAAAAACTTTTTACAATTTTATTATAAATCTTCTACCCTTAATAAACTATTAAAGAACAATAATTCTTTTTTGTATTTTTATTATAACCGATTAACCCTTAATAGACTATTAAAGGGAAAGATTAATTTTCTTTACTTATTTGCTTTTTTTTAATATAATAGATACAGGTGGAAGAAATGAAAAAACAACTGTATCTGATTTTGCTTACCTCTTTGACTCTTATCCTAATTATAGCTTTTGGAATCTATGATTTGGCTTTTGAGAGTAAGATTGTTGCAAGTCAAGGAATTGCAACTTATTCCCATAGCACACTCAATGACTATTATAGCCTGGATGGGGAATGGGAAGTATATGAAAATCAATTGATTGCTACTGATCGGATTGACATTTCCTCAATAGAAAAAACCTATACAACCCTACCATTTTCAAGATTTCTATATGACAATGAATACGGTTATATTAGTTATCGTCTTGTTATTCAGGACTTTCCAAAAGGGGAAAACATCATTGTTGGCTTTGATGATCATGTGGAAGGATATGCCATTTATCTAAATGGCGTTTTGACTATGACCAACAGCCATCTGAAAAATGAAAGTGGGTTGCTTACCTTAGTTGCTGAACAACCGGATTATATTAATGATCAAGATGATTTGGAAATCATTATTGAAATCAGCAATTATCTTTATGGATATACCGGACTGACCAGATCCCCTCATTTATCCGGACAGGAACGCTTTTACAGAAGTGCATTACTCAATTTTGCATTTAAGGCTTTTATAGTCGGCGCGATTTTTTTCGCTGCTCTATACCAATTTTTCGTTCTGGGAATAAGAAAAAAAGAAAAAGGTGCTTTCTGTTTTGCAGCACTCAGTATTTTCTTTGCTCTTCGCCTTGTATTTTATCATTTCCCTTATTTCTTTTTCTTACAGGCAATCAGCCATCATACCGGCAGATGGGGGTTTTTCATCCATCATATTACGTTGTACCTGGCAGTTTTCGCGCTTTATTGTCTACTGAAAAATTTCTACGAAAAACAAAAACAAACAGAACTAGATCAAATAATCTTTTATCCTACTCTATCCATCATTTTGCTGTCTCTTATTTTACCGTTTGATATCTTATCATCTTATTCGCCAATATTCTATTTGCTCGCTATAATTATTATGGGATTGATTTTCTTATATACCCTTATTCAGAAGCAAAAAAATGAAGTGAACCCTTTTGTTAGCATCATGGTTTTACTTTTATTGTTATCACTGACCTATGACTTATTAATCAAGCAAAATGTTATTTTATATGCGGAAGAAATGACTACAGGTGTATATTTGTTTGTCGCATTAATATACAGCTCTGTTTATGCCTTTGTTCGGGAAGACGAAATGTCAAAAGTAGAAGAAATAGTGAGTCTGAATAAAAAAATCCGTGATACAGAATTTACATTCCTGAATTCACAGATTCAATCCCACTTTATTTACAACACCCTCAATTCCATTCAGTCGCTTTGTTTTACCAATCCCGTTAAAGCAGGTGAACTGATTGAGGACTTTTCATCTTATTTACGAACACGACTCGAATTTAATAAAATGCCGAATTTATTGAATGTGGAAGATGAATTGGAAAATATCCGAACCTATCTCAATATCGAACAGGAACGTTTTGGAAAAAGAATTCGTGTTGAGTATAATTTACTCGTCGGTGACTTTCTCATTCCTCCACTTACCGTTCAGCCTTTAGTCGAAAATTCAGTAAAACATGGAATAAGCATGAAGAAAACAGGAGGATTAATTACCATTTCCACTTATGATGATCCTAATTTCATTTATATAAAAGTAGCAGATGACGGTGTTGGTTTTGATTTAAAATCTTTATCTGAAAAACAGCGTGTTGGAACACAAAATATTCGTGACCGTCTGCGTCTTCATCTCAATGCGGAATTATTCATAAACAGTGAAGTGGGAATTGGAACAGTCTCCGTCATCCAGATTCCAAAGAAAAAATAACGAAACCCGTAGAGGTTTCGTTATTTTTAAAATCGCTTCATCCGAATTGCTCTTTCCAGTTCCTGAATCATCTCTTCGACTTTTTCAGCCGTCTGAATGGACCATGTATAAGGCAGGTTCTCTAAATATTCCCCTGTCTTGAAGGTCTCAGGATGGGTTTTTATTTCTTTGGTCTTGCGGTATTCTTTATAGGTATCCACTAATTTATAATAATCACATTCGAATTTCGTCGGATCAACCCGATAAACATTACGACTGTAATCAAATATGGGGGCAATCCCATTATCAGAAAGAAAAGTTCGCAAAGAAAAATTAGCGACATGAAAATTATTCATTAATTTCTTGTCATCGAGTGAATCAGGCCATACATCATCAGCAATGGTCATCCAACCCATACTTTTCCCCATATTTTGAATTAAATACGCCAGTACTTCTTTTGCTTTTGATAATTTAAAATTAATCAGTTGATCATTCACATAAATATCAAAACCACCTAAGCATTTAATAAAAACCTTGTTATCCCGATTTTTAGGAATTCTTTTTCTGATTTTTTCAATTGTTTTTTCAATTCTGGCGAAGGACAATGGTTTTAATATGTAATCAATTGCATTCAATTCAAATGCCTGTACAGCATATTGGTTGTATGCAGTGGCAAAGACAATTTCAATTTCCTGATAATCTTCAATGACTGTTGCTGCCAAGTTGAGTCCATTCATTTCCGGCATTTCGATATCCATGAATACCAATTGGATGTTTTGTTCTTTTAAGCAAGCCAAAAAAGGTTCAACTTCGGTAAATGTTCCCACTATCTCCAAATCATCAAATTGCTTCAAAAAATAGTGTAAATTGTTCACTGCCAACTGTTCATCATCAATTATAACTGTTCTTATCATAAAATCACCTTTAGTTATTATATCATGTTTTTTGAATTTTGTAAAATCATTAGGTAATATTCAGTTGTTTTTTTGATATTTTATTGACTTTCTTAAAAAATCATGCTACAATAAATTAAATAATTGAGGATGGGGAATATGTTTAAAAATGAAAAAATAAAAAAAGCATTTAGTGTTACAGTCAATGTTTTATTGAGTGTTCTTATTGTAATTATTCTACTTTTCACTATTTATGCCTTTAGTTCTACTAAAAACGGAGGAATTCCTAAGTTTTTTAACAAAAGTTATTTAACTGTTTTGTCCAATAGTATGAATGCACGCAACGAAACATATGATTCCGACGGCTTTAAACGGGGAGATATCATCGTTATAGATCGCGTTACCTGGATGGAAGCTGCAGATTTGGTTTTGAACGAAGGAGATATCGTTACTTTTGAATGGGTTGATGATGACGGAAACTTTATTTACAATACCCACAGAATCATCGAAACAAATACCGATGCCGGTGGTAAGTACTGCATTACCCAAGGTGATCTTGCTGCCTTTGAAGAGCGATCAACTGATCCGGATGATGGCTATGCAGAAAAGGTATATTATGTAAAAATCGTAGGTGTTTATCAAAGTACAATTAAAGGACTGGGAAATGTCGTTTTGTTCTTCCAATCACCAACCGGTTTCCTACTGTTTATTGTTCTTCCTTTAGTCGGTTTATTCGTTTATGAAGGATTCCGCTTTGCGAAAGTATTCAAAGAATATAAATTGGAAAAACAAGGTGGA
>JAQUYJ010000066.1 GCA_028691905.1 Bacilli bacterium | reverse complement strand
TAATAAAGAATACCTCTTGTGTCAGCTGGTTTTTTAATTGAGAAAATTGCTTTTGAACGATTGTTTTTGTTTCAACAACAGCATTGACAATCTATTGCACGGTTTGATACAAATAGGATAAATGACGGTCTTTTTCTTCAATAACTTGTTCCCAATCCCATTGATCGACATAAATGGAATGTAAGTTGTCCGTTCTTTCATCGGGGCGAATAGCATTCATATCCGTATAAATTCCTTTTCCCAAAGGAATTTGATATTTCTGTAAAGCCATTCTTTTCCATTTTGCAAGCGACTGAACGATTTCAACTTTTTGTTTCGAGTGTTTCAATTCAAATGCCACCGGTGATTCAAATCCATTCAAATTGTCATTTAAACCGGTTTTTGTTTCAACAAACAATGGGGCCGATACCCGAATAAGGTGAAGATATTTTTCCAATTGAAGCTGAAAAACATCTTTAATCACTTTTATAGCCTGTTGTGTTTCAAATAAAGTCAGCTTTGATTGGTACTCCGAGGGAACAATGATGCTCATGATTCAAAGTGGACAATGGGCAGACTTGCTGCAGCAATTGACTGTCCAACCCGTCTGTTCTTCTCATCTGGCAGGTGCATAATAATATTTGCCAGTTCATTGAATTCGTTGTACAGCACTTCTCTTGCCTTCGCAAGAATGGTGTTTCCACCTCTGCCGCTCACAACCCGTCCCAGTAACAAAATGTGTTTAATATCATAGAACATGGAATAGTAAGCAATTGTATATCCCAAATAAATTCCAATATTTTCAAATATTTCATGAGCCAGCGGATCATCTTTCGCATAGAGATCCTGAATGATTGCCAGTCGTCTTGCCGGAGAATCATTCGGGTCAAATTGGAATCCCCCATATTCAGCAAGTTTTATTACACTGTCCTGGGAAAAGTATTTGACACCACAGCCGTAATCCCCACTCCACTCATCTATCTTTGCGTTTTGATTAAAATCAACAGGAACGAAAGCCAGTTCATTAAGCCAGCCGTAAAGGGCCATATTATCGCCAATATATCCCCCTGCTTCGCTTGTTCCCATCGCTATTCCCAATATTTTATCTGTTTTTAATTCCATTGCTCCAGCCAAAGCTGTTACATCCCCATCATTTGCAACGACTAAAGGAATGTCACCGAATTCTTTCGCAATATCTTTATAAATATTTTTTACTTTATTGTCGTATAGTTCATCCGGTACTTTAATGAATAAAGATGCAACCATGATTTTATTATCAACACATATTCCGGCTGTTGAAACACCAATCGAATCAACACGTGGCATATAACTTGCTGCTGTTTTGATTGAATCCATAATTCCATCATAATGATATTGGGGATCATTCTTTATTTTTGGAAACCACACTACCTCATCACTAAAGACTACTTTTCCATCAATAACCGCTGAAACCTTTCGGTCCGATCCTCCGGCATCAAAACCAATCCGACAGCCATTCAAATTATTTTCCATGTGAATTGCCTGCCGTACTTCAACAAGTTTTGTCGCATCTTTGCACGCAATTACCTCAAATGGAGCTTCAAATACTTTTGACATGAAATGAAAATCAAAAGCGCGAATTCCGTTTGAAGAATAAGCTTCCTGCAGTTTTTTTGCTAGAAGGGGTGAATTCGCAACGTAGAGTTTGTAACCCCCAACCATCCACAGTAAAGATTTCACGATTCGTTCCACTATTTCGAAATTTTCTTCATCATGTCCGGTTTGATCAGGGAATACATTCATTTTATAGACATAATTGTATCCTTTTGCTCTTTCCAGACAAAGTACAATTTCATTGAGCGAACCGCTTTCTTGAACTCTTTTCAAGAAATTTTGAATCATTAAAGCTGCGGGTTGAAAGCCTTTGTCTAAACTGGGTACATATTTCATAAGTGCCTCCTAAAAAAAATTTTCAAATCTATTCTAACACAAATTGGTTTTTAATTCAACCATATTTTTGAATAAAGTAAAAAAGCCCATTACGGCTTTTATACGATACTTTTAACTCTTATATCAAATTCATTGGATTCTGTTTTCACATGGACTACTTCACCGATCTTTGCCTTTAAAAGAGCTAAGCCCAGTGGTGATTCGTTTGAAATTTTGTTATTGCCAGGGTTGGATTCCAAGCTTCCTACCAGTGTGTACTTCGCGACAAGATCCATTTCCATAAATTCAACTTCAATCGTTTTGCCTAAATTATTCGTAGAAGTTCCATTGATAATAACCGAATTCTTTATGATATTTTCCAGTTCTTTAATTCTGTTTTCAATTCTGGCTTGCTCGTCACGAGCTGCATCATAATCCGCATTTTCCGATAAATCCCCTTGGGCCCGAGCTTCTTTCAACTCTTCAATATTGCGAATCCGATCGACATTTTTTAATTTTTCCAGTTCTTTTTTGTGCTCTTCTAAGCCTTGCTGCGTCAATTGATGTTTCCCGTTCATAAAGCACCTCCACTAATTTTATATCATATTATACCAATGAAAGAATAAAAATGCAAGCATATTTTAATTCTATTTTAAAACCAGACGAATCATGTCTTTTGGCTGTACCCTGAAAGGCAGTTTCAATAATATTTTTTGCTTGGGATGGCGGGCAGCATCCAATATATTTCTTTCTTCGTCCCAAATACAATCCACTATCCATTGTGTATTCGGTAATTGCGGTCCAAAAAACTCCAATTTATCCCCTGGTTTAAAGTAATTTCTTTGCTCGATTCTGGTCAGTTTTGTTTGTTCGTCGTAATCGAGGACCATTCCGACAAATTCTTTAGTTGGGTGGGAATCACTTCCATATACCTGTTCTTCAATTCCCACTTCATGGAATAAAAATCCTGTAGCTGTTTCCCTGTTTTCTGCTTTTGCGATTTCTTCTTCCAGTCGCTGATAATTGATTTCTTTACCTGCGGCATAGGTATCAATCAGTTCACGATAGCATTTGATAACCGTGGCAAGATAATAATCCGATTTCATCCTTCCTTCAATTTTCAAGGAATCGATTCCAATATCCATTAATACTGGAACAGCATGAAGAGCCATCAGATCCTTGGACCCCATGTTCAGCATTCTACCGGGAAGCACTTCTTTATCCTGCTCATCTTTTAATCGGTAATTCCACCGACAGGAATGAGCACATCCACCACGGTTTGCATCACGGTTAACCATGTGATTGCTTAATACACAGCGACCTGATAAGGAACTGCACATTCCACCATGAATAAAAACTTCCAATCCGACAGCTGTTCGTTTCCGAATCTGACTGATTTGGTCCAAAGACAGTTCACGCGCCAAAACGATACGCTCAATCCCCTTATTATAAAAGGAATTGCATGCTTCCGAGTTGGCAATTGACAGTTGTGTACTCAGATGAACTTCCATTCGGTGGGTAATCTTTTTCGCTAAATCGATTAAATAGACACTGGAACAAATAATAGCATTGACTCCTGCTTCTTCCAAAAAAAGTAAATATGGTTCCAGTTGAACAAAATCTTCATGGTGGGGAACAATGTTCATTGTAACATAAATCTTTGCACCATGATCATGAGCAAATCGGCAAGCTTCCTTAATATCTTCATAGGAAAAATTGCTTGCCCGGGCTCGTAAGCTGAAATTTTTTCCGCCAATATAAACAGCATCCGCTCCATATAAAATCGCAATTTTACACTTTTCCAAATTGCCGGCAGGTGCCAAAAGTTCAATCTTCTTCATTCTGTGTCCTCCTTTAAAACCAAATTTTTTTGATATAAAAAAGGACTGGCATGGGGAGGGAGCAATTGAGGTAATTGTCGGTGCTGGACAATGAAACGAATTGTCTGTATTATTTCTGTTAACTCCGATTCGTTCATTTTAACTGTATCAATTTTATAAAAATAAAAATCAGAAACAGTAAGCAATTCTTTGATAAATCCATAACGTTCTTTTGATAAAATAAAAGTTCCATTTTCATTTTGAATGATTGGATATGCTTCTCTTTTGTTTTCTTCTTGAATGGTGAAAAATTGATTATTCAAATGTCTGTTCGCCTGATATTTCTTACCAAATAGGGAAAGTAATTTTCTTTTTGAATAAAAAATCGTCGAATAACCATACCCATCCATTACTACATTGGAAAGAACTGTGATTTTTTCAATATCCTGTAAAGATATTTCGTGGGATAAAACGACCTTTATTTGTTTATCATTCCAATAGGAAACATCTTCCAGACTACAGTTCAATGTTTTTGCTGTGTAAATCAATTTGTGTAAACAGGCTCTTTGCTCATAAAAATGGAGAATGGAAAAATCGGAAAACAGTATATAATCAAACGGAACAGATTCGATTTCCGTCAAAAAATCGTGAAGTAAATCTAATTGCTTTTCTTCAATCCATTGATCAAGTTTTAGAATCGCTAACTTGTGATGGTTGTGGCACAGCTTGACAGCATCATCCAGTTCTGTAATGGTCATCGGCTGGTTTGCCATGGTATAAAAAGAAAGATAGCTAAAAATATAGCCATCTAAATCAAAGCGGAGAAAATTCTCTTTTGATATGATTTCAGCAATTATTTTCATTTTTTAAGGCTCACCGCCATTCCATCCCCAATTTCTAAAAATTGCGTATCATATTTTTTGTTTTTACTGAGCCAATCGTTGTAATCTCTGATTTTTCGTATTAAAGCGCGGAGATTTCGGCTATCTATTTTTTCTTTTGTAGTAAGTAAACCATGGAACAATAAATTATCGCTTACGATAATCCCACCTTTTCGCAGTCGCTTTTCATATTTTTCAAAAAAATTGATATATTGGGCTTTTGCAGCATCAATAAAGATTAAATCATAATTTTCTTTTAAATCCTGCTCATTATAATCGAGTGCATCGGCTTGTATGAGGGTTATTTGTCTTTCCACTTTCGCATTTTTTATATTATCACGAGCTATTTTAGCCATTTCCTCGCTTTTTTCGATTGTATCAATTAAAATATCAGGACGAAGCAAAGCCATTTGAATAGTTGAATAGGCAATAGCTGTCCCAATCTCCAGAATGTTTTTTGCATCCAGCAATTGAATTAAAAGCAGTAAATAGAACAAGCCCGATTCGGAAACAATCGGGACTTTATTATCTGTAGCATATTTTCTTAATTGTGATTCGATTTTTTTTGAGGGAAGTTTATTTAATTCACTTAAATATTGATTCATCGGTATACTCCATCAGTATACCTATTATAAATCATATCAAGTCTAATTGCAAGTTTTTTAATCGGAAATTGAAATTTTGGAGAAACAGATAAATTTCTTTGTAATGGGATATTTTCCCCAAAACCTTTATATATTGCGAAGCAATATAACTGTCGTAAAACAGATTTTGTTGGATGGGCAAATTGACAATGATGACATCATTATAATAATCATATATATCAATCAAAGGTTGTTCTTCTATTTCCATAACTATCAAACGGACAAAATCACAATGATATCTATTTATTGCAGTAACATCTTTCTTCGCTACTGTCTTTTTTAGCAATTTTAAACCGGTTTTGTAATACTCGTTATCTTTTAAAATATGATTTCTGATACAATAGGCAAGTAATCCGAGAAAAGGCCAATCATTTAATTTCTTTTCTTCAATGAATTTAATTGCATTTTCAAACTGTTG
>JAQUYJ010000065.1 GCA_028691905.1 Bacilli bacterium | reverse complement strand
TGACTTTTTCAGCGAATGTCATTAAATTCACACTCCATCTTTAATAATATAAAACATTATATCACATTATAAAAATAAATACAATATTTTACCGACTTAAAATAAGGAATAAGTACTTTAATTATCTCTGCTTTCTCAAATCGTTAAATTGTAGGATAATCGTTCATTTTATGGGGTAATCGTTAAAAAGTAGCCTAATCGTTAAATAGTAGGGTAATCGTTAAATAGTAGCCTAATCGTTAAATAGTTAATCGTTAAAATAAAAAGACCTACATAAGTTAATAAACAAACCTCTATAGGACTATAATATATGAATAAATAGGCTAATTATCGTCTTTTTGCAATAAAAAAGGCCTGATATCAACAAAAACTCTTGTTTTTATTTGTATCAAACCTATGCTTTTAATATGTGTTGGGAGACCTATTTTGATACACCAGCGCACCCCTACTAAAATTTACGCACCCTTTAAGAATTTTACGCACCCCTAAAATCGATGTCTTAACAAGGTTCTTTTAATTCCACCTATTGCTTTTTTTATATTGTCCAGTGTATTTTGCATTCCGATTAACTGATGATCTTTTTCTAGACCTTAATAAAATTTTTCTACCTTTTTCATATCTTGTGTAAATCATTTCTAGTTTTCCAATTGTACTTGTTAAATATTTTTTTAAGGTGTTTGCATATTTTTCATCTTTACCAATTATTTCTGGACAAGAATATGATGTTTTATATTCATAAGCATTAAAAGTTTTTTTTATAATAATATAACGTGGATTATCAATCGGTGACAATAATTCAGATATAGCTTTGTTAAAGATGTTTTGCTCATTAAGTGATGCATTTAGTAAAACAATAGTTAATATTTGTCCGGTTTCATCAGTTTTAATGTCAATCGATGAATTTGATTTTATAACATCCATATTTTTTAAAGTTAATAAAATTGCATTTGATAGTTTAAAAATGGTTTTTCGTGGTGAAAATAAAATGATTAATCTTCTCAAAAATTTAATAAAGAAATATCCAACAATACCAAAAGCAATCCATATAGTTATTAATATTGGTAATTCAAAATCATATTGTGCACTTCTTACTAGTGTTTGGAGAAAAACAGACTCAATTACAGAAAATAAGATGATAGTGCTAATATTAACAAAAGTAAAAGGTCGAACAGCTTTAGTTTTTTCAACTCTGCTTAGAACATGTAATTCAGTAGATTTTTCTAAACTGTTTTCCCATTTAATCATTAGTTCGTTTCGCTTGTTGGAATTCTCGATCATTGTTTTATTTATCTGATTAAATTTTTCTACGTTATACGGTGGTTCAATAATAGTTATTCTATCTATACCATTTTCAATTACATCTTCTCTATAATTAGGGCCAACAAACGCATTAAATCTTCTGGTAAGTGTATTGAAATCATTTGATATAAATGTTTCATCGTTTTTGATTAGTTTCATTAAATTTTTATTTAGAGAATTTTTTTCAAAAATATAGTCTGGCTCTATGGTGACAAGATGCCAAATATTTGCTGATTTATTCAAATTGTTTTTATCCACTCTAATTGCTCTACCACGCATCTGATTGGAAGAAACAAAACTTCCGACAAAACTTGCCATTATCAAAGTATTAATTGTAGGTGAATCCCATCCTTCGCCAAGCAAAGCTTTTGTGCCTATCAAAATATTTATTAATCCTTTTTCAAACAATTCCCCAATAATTTGAACCTTCAATTTATTATTAGAATTAAAAATAATATGATAAAAGTTAGTATTATTAACCTTTTTTTGTGTATATTTTACATTTTGATTAGAAGCTAATAAATCTAACTCTTTCAATATATTTTCATTAACAATAACTAGTGTGCCCGATAATATCGCAATGTTATTGGTAATATTACTTCTTCTCATTTCTTCAAAAATACTAATAACACTAATTGATTTAAAAGCGAAATTGGTGTTTATTAAATTAATAGATTCACGATCAATATAATCTGTTAAAATTAATTGTCTTAAATCACTTCCTAAACTTTTATATTCGCTTTGCGATATATCTTTTATACTTTTTAACTTACCTAAAGATGCCATTAGAGTACGTTTTAGTTGATCACTTTCAGTGAAATTTACCCTTTTTCTATTAATTAATCCATGTTCACGCAAAATAACATTTAGTTCTTTTTTAAATTCAACAGTTGTTAATTCTGTGCTTAACATAAACTGTATCGCTTCCTCAGCTCTAGTTAAATTAAATCTTGGTAAATTATTTCTGCCAGCAATTATTCTAATATGATGTTTATTATATGGATATCCACAATTTTTAATAAGCACGTATAACGAAACAAATTCGCTAACGTTTTTTAACAAATAATCCTCTTCTACAAATTTTTTTTCACACAGTCTTTTTGCAAAAAACTCAAATGAGTTTAGTTTTGAAATTTGTTCCACTGCTAAGACAACTTGTTTTTTATAGTCATTTAGAATTTTTACTTCTTCTTTAGTTGGATAATTAAAATAGATATAGTCTTGATGCGGCGCAAGAACCTTGTCTTTTACAAGTTCAGGCACGAAAATTTCATCATCAATTTCTCCACTAACATTAATATATCTATTCCACTCTGAAGCTGATGAATCATAAGGTGGTGTTGCTGTTAAAGAAATAATTTTAACAGTATCACTTATTATGGACAAAAATTTTTCCAAAGACTTTTGCCATTCGTTTTTAAGATGGTGCGCCTCATCTAAGCATATAGTTTTTATATCATAATTTTTTATAATTTGAAATAAATCTACGTTTGTATAATCGTTAATTTCTCCGTCTTCTTCATATGTAATATGAATCATAGCAGCGTGAAGTGCTTGATAAGTTATTGAGTTAATGCTTTTAATTTCTTTTAATGAGTAGGATATATAACCTTCTTGTTTTTCTGTTTCTAAAAACCAATCAGAAAATCGATCTCCCCATTGATTTCTAATTGTTGTTGTAGGTGACAATATTAAAGTATTTTGATTTAATCTTCTAACTAACTCAAGCCCAAGAATTGTTTTGCCACTACCTGGTGCAGCAACAATATTGATTTTTCCGTCATCTAAAAATTTATCAGCATTATTTAATATTTTTTGCTGATAACTTCTAAACGAACCTTTAAATTTTAACTCTATTAAATTTTTAACCATTATTATCACTCTCAATCCATTTGTTATATTATATCGTATTTCTAAGGATATTTCGAACATTTATAAAAAGTAAAGATTCTCCTGCAATTATAACTTCTATGGTAATCGTTAAATTGTTCTCTAAACGTTAAATTGTTATGTAATCGTTAAATCGTAAAAACTATTTTGGTTAATTTATCTTAAAATCACAAAAATTGATTATGAAATATCTTTCTCGTTGATTTTTTGTTGTTTTTTAACTGTTTTTGACGAAAATTAATAAAAAAAGCCCAATACTTCATCACGTATCAGACTAATGCTTTCTTAATGGCGGAGGAGAGGGGATTTGAACCCCTGCATCGTTTTGCGATCTACTAGCTTTCGAAACAAGCCCCTTCAGCCTCTTGGGTACTCCTCCATAATACTAAAAAATTTCTATTGAAACAGGACAATGATCACTGCCCATAATTTCAGAATAAATTATACTGTTTTTAATTTGGTCTGATAACCTTCTCGAAATAACATAATAATCTATACGCCACCCAATGTCTTTCATGCGTGCCTGAAACATATAACTCCACCAAGAATATTGGACTTTGTTCGGATTCAAGAAACGAAAAGTATCAACAAAACCACTATCCAGCAATAATTGAAATTTCGTCCTTTCTTCAATTGTGAATCCTGCATTCCTTTCGTTTTCTTTGGGGTTTTTTAAATCAATTTCCTGATGCGCCACATTTAAATCACCACATACAATAACAGGTTTATGTTGATCCAACCGTATTAGATAGGCTCTGAAATCATCCTCAAATTCCATACGATAAGCTAGCCTAGTCAATTCACGCTGTGAATTGGGTACATATACTGTAATATAATAAAAGTTTTCAAATTCTAAGGTAATCAATCTTCCTTCATCATTATACTTTCCATCAATGCCATACCGTACCTGTAATGGCTTTTGCTTGGTATAGATGAGCGTTCCTGAATATCCTTTTTTATCAGCACTGTTCCAATATTCATAATATCCGTGGAATGTAAAATCTTTTTGATCTTCCTGCATTTTGGTTTCCTGAACTGAAAAAATATCAGCATTCATTTCCTCAAAGAAAGAAGAAAATCCTTTTTTCATACAAGCCCTTAACCCATTCACATTCCAAGATACAAATTTCATTTTTCACCTCAATAATATTTCTTTTATTATACCATATAAATCTTTTTCCTGCCAGATTTTTTCACTTGGGTTTTATTTGACTTTATTTTCCAAAAAAAGTATAATGAATACAAATGGAGGTTAAAAAATGAAAATTACAACAAAAACCGGTGACCGGTTAATGACTTCAACAATCAAAAAAAGAGTTTATAAAAATGACCCTCTTATCAATATAGAAGGACACTTAGATGAATTGCAATCCCAATTAATGGTTGCTTACTCTTCCAATTATAATTCGAATATCAAAACAATATTGAAAAGTATAGTAGAAAATCTATTTTTGGTTGGTTATGATATAACAAGCGAGACTGAGCAAGTACCCCAAGAATGGATTACTAATTTAGAACAGCAAATAGATACCTATGAGCAAATACTTTCCCCATTAAAAGAATTCATTCTTCCCGGAAAGACACTTCCTGCCGCACAGATTCATCTTGCCCGCAGTGTAGCCAGAAGAACAGAGCGGGTTATTGTAGAATACGCTATTCACCACTTGGTTCATCCCCCTGTTTTGATTTATATGAATCGACTTTCCGATTTACTGTTTTTACTGGGAAGGTTTGTAGATGAAAAAGATACTTCAATTTGAAGTATCTTTTCTTTTTATCCGATTAACTGAAATTCAAAATAGACAGCATTGTGATCGGAATATTTAAAACTCACATCCTGGCTGAGAATAGAAACTATATTTTCCACTTTCACATTCAATATATTATCCGACATGATGAACCCATCTATCACAACAGTATAGTTGACACCTTCTTCATAGGGAATATCTGTACTTCTGCAGGTTGGATGAGCATTGGATGTTGCAAAGGTAAATCCTTCCGGTAATTGACTTTCTTCCAAAACATACACCCATTCCGGTACTTCCTGTTCAGTTGGAAAGCTATTCAGACTGGCAGCAATATCATGATTGAAATCACCACCAACAATGATGTAATTTCCTTTTTGATATTCACTCTCCAGTAAAAGGCTTAATGTTTCCAGTTGTTGGGCCCGGATTAATCCTCCTTCATCATATGCTGATAAATGAACATTGATTAAAACAAGTTCTTTCCCATTTTCCACTTCAATTCGATGCAGCATAATGCATCGGTCCAAATCAAAAAACTTATTGGGAAAACTTTCATCAATGGGAAGTTTGTATCTGGTGGCCTCCAATAACTGATATTTGGAAAAAGTGGCAATTCCCGCTTTCGTTGCTCCATGTGGGTCATGAAACGGATAGAACAGGAAAGCACTGTGAAAATTCAAGGCAATAACAGATGCATACCCATCAAGCGATTCCTGAAG
>JAQUYJ010000064.1 GCA_028691905.1 Bacilli bacterium | reverse complement strand
ATTAATTTTCAACAAATGCTTTATCTGATGGTCAGAGATAAATTTAAAAGAGAATGTTAAATGTTCTGTTTCCTTTGCTTCATAATCAATATATTTTTCCTTATAAATTCCGTTATAATCGGTAGTGGAAGGTGTTTTGTAATAAGCTTCCGTTATTCTGGCTTTGCTTCGGATTGGATAATCAACTTTTACTATTTGAATCGGGGTTGGTTTTTTATAAATAAAAGCAAGGTTTTTATTTCGATAAAATTCATTTGATGAATTTAATGCTGATTCAAAAAGCATTCCGTGCGATCGATTTATCGTTTTTTTTTGTGATGTGTGATTGATGCTTGGATTAGGATAATTAATTTTCATATATACCTCATTGTTAAATTTATTATATCACGAAGTACAAGAAAAATCAAAAATAGTTTACCATCTCGTTTAAAAATAGTCAGAAATAAAAACATTGAAAAAATGAGGTTTTTGTGATAAAATAATCTATTAAAGGATGTATTAAAAATGAATAATGAATTGAATAATTTACGGGAAAGACAGAAAAAAATAAGAAATTTCTCGATTATAGCCCATATAGACCATGGTAAATCAACTCTTGCTGATCGGATACTTGAATTAACAAATTCAGTGGAAGCGCGGGAAATGAAGGATCAATTACTGGATTCTATGGATATTGAGCGCGAACGAGGTATTACTATTAAATTGAATGCCATCGAGTTAACATATACCAGTCTGGATGGTACCGATTATATCTTGCATTTGATTGATACGCCGGGACATGTCGATTTTACATACGAAGTATCACGATCTTTGGCTGCATGCGAAGGAGCGGTCCTTGTAATCGATGCTGCCCAGGGCATTGAAGCCCAGACATTAGCTAACGTTTATTTAGCTATCGATAATAATTTGGAGATTTTGCCGTTAATTAATAAAATTGATTTACCATCAGCAGACATTGAAAAAGTAAAAGAAGAAATCGAACGGGTTATTGGTCTGGATGCTTCCCATGCTGTTTTAGCTTCTGCAAAAGAAGGTATCGGTATTCGTGATATTCTGGAACAGATTGTAGAAATGATACCGGCTCCAAGCGGTGATCCTTTTGCTCCTCTTCAAGCTTTGATTTTTGATTCCTACTACGATCAATATCGAGGGATCGTCCCATCTATCCGTGTAATGAACGGGACAGTGAAAAAAGGCGATCAAATTCGGATGATGTCCAATGATCACATCTATGAGGTAGTAGAAGTGGGAGTATATACACCGAAAGAGAAAAAAAGAGAGTATTTGACGGTTGGTGATGTCGGTTTTTTGACGGCTTCCATTAAAGAGATCGATCATGTTCGCGTTGGTGATACAATAACCTTTGCTGAAAATGGTGCACAAAAACCACTGCCCGGCTATCGCTTAATGAATCCAATGGTTTTTTGTGGAATGTTTCCAATTGATAATACCAAATACCAGGATTTAAAAGAAGCATTAGAAAAATTGAAATTGAATGATGCTGCTTTAACTTTTGAACCGGAAACTTCTCAGGCTCTTGGTTTTGGATTCCGTGTTGGATTTTTAGGGCTGCTACATATGGATATTATTCAGGAAAGAATTGAACGCGAGTTCAATATGGACATCATTGCAACCGCTCCTTCAGTTAATTATAAAGTTTTTTTAACTAATAACTCCGTATTGACAATAGATAATCCTTCTTTAATGCCTGACCCGGTTTATATTAGACATATTGATGAACCATTTGTTGAAGCAACCATCATGCTTCCAAATGACTATGTCGGTACAGTGATGGAATTATGTCAGTACAAGCGGGGAATATTTAAAAACATGGTATATCTGGATGTGAGCAGGGTTACGCTTGTTTATGAGATGCCTTTATCTGAAATTGTATTTGATTTTTTTGACCGTCTCAAATCATCAACCAAAGGATATGCATCTTTTGATTATCAGCTTTCTGAATATCGTACTTCCAATCTTACGAGAATGGATATTCTTCTGAATAGCGAAAAAGTGGATGCGCTAAGTTTAATTGTTCATCGCGACTTTGCATATAATCGTGGGAAAGCTATTACTGAAAAACTAAAAGATTTAATCCCCCGTCAAATGTTTGAAGTTCCTGTACAAGCAGCTGTTGGCGGTAAAATTATCGCAAGAAGCACGATTAAGGCGATGCGTAAAGATGTACTTGCGAAATGTTATGGCGGCGATATTACACGGAAAAAGAAATTATTGCAAAAACAAAAAGAAGGTAAAAAAAGAATGAAAGCAGTTGGAAGTGTTGAGATTCCTCAATCTGCCTTCTTGGCTGTTTTAAGTCTCGACGAATAGGAGAAATTATGAAAATCAAAGCATTGTATATTCATATCCCTTTTTGCAGAATGATTTGTAGTTATTGCGATTTTTATAAAATGGTTGCTAAACCATCTTTACAAACAGAATACATCAATCATCTCATTAAAGAATTGGAATTAAAAAAACCATATTTAAAGGATATTCAAACAATATACATTGGAGGAGGAACGCCAACTGCGTTACCACTCCATTTGCTTGATTTTCTTTTTTATTACCTTCATCAAAACATTGATTTCACTCAAGTAAAAGAATTTACCATCGAAGGAAATCCGAACGATATAACAGAAGAATTAACCGAATTATTAGTAAAATGGAACGTGAATCGTGTCAGTTTGGGCGTTCAAACTTTACACAAAGAAAAATTAAAATTTCTAAACCGAAACCATCACGAAAAAGAGGTGAGGAATGCTGTTGCATTGTTGAAAAAAGCAGGAATAAAAAATATCAATGCCGATATCATATTCGGTACACCTCAGGATAATTGGAAATTAATTCGATCCGATTTAACAAAAATTATCAATATGGGTGTTACGCATCTTTCCGTTTATTCTTTGATTTTGGAGGAAAAAACAATTCTATATTATTTGTTTCAAAAAAATCAATTTCAACCGATGAATCCGGATACTGAAGCATTATTGTATAACAAAATAAAAGGTTTTTTGAAAAAATATGGTTTCAAACAATATGAAACGAGCAACTTTGCTTTAAAAGGAAAGGAAAGTATCCATAACTTGACTTATTGGAATAATGAAAGTTATGCTGGAATAGGATCTGGAGCAAGTTATTACATTGATTACATCCGATACACCAATATTAAAAATCTAAATTCTTACTTTAAAGGTGTTTCCACCGATCAACTCATTTTTGAGGAACAAATTGTAATTACAAAAGAAGAACAGATGATGGAAGAAATGATGCTTGGTTTGCGTAAAACTGAAGGTGTTTCCCTACGGAATTTTCAGGATAAATTTCATTGTACAATAGAAGAAGCGTTCCCAAAAATCAAACAATTAATCCGTGAAAAGAAATTATTCATTAAAAAAAATCACATCATCATACCAGAATCTTTACAATTTGTTGCAAATTCAATATTAATGGAATTTGTTTGATTTGTATCATTCGATATGTTATGATATAATTGAAGAGAGAATAATAATGAAGAATTTTCAAAATGAGTACAGATATTATTTACAGGGTGAATTACGATTAAGTTTTAATACCATAAAATCTTATATGAGCGATATCGATCGTTATATAGATTTTATTATGAAATACAGAAATATCGAGAAACCTCAAGATATTTCCAGCAATGATATTCAAAGTTACCTTGCTTCACTCAAAAGAAAACATATTAAACCACAATCCTTAGCAAAAATTTTGACTGCTATTCGCTCATTTCATCAATTTTTGGTAATTGAAAAATATACAACTACTAATGTTGCAAAAATGATTGATAAACCAAAATTAGAGAAAAAACTTCCTACCGTACTTTCCATTCAAGAAATAGAAAATTTAATGAATTCATTCGAAAACAATACACCATTACTCGTACGAAATAAAGCCATGATTGAGCTGGCATATTCGTCCGGATTGCGTGTCAGCGAATTAGTACAATTAAAACTACAAGAAATTCATTTGGATCTTGGCTTTTTAAAAATCAAAGGAAAAGGTAATAAAGAACGCATCGTTCCTATAGGAGAGATGGCTATTGACAGTTTGAAGCTCTATTTCGATCAAGTCAGACCAATATTTTTAAAGAAAAGTACTGATTATGTTTTTCTCTCCAAAAATGGGAAGATGATTACCAGAGGTCATTTCAATAAAATATTAAAAGAACAGGCATTAAAAGCAAATATCAGTCGTAAAATTTCACCACATAAATTACGTCACTCCTTCGCATCCCATTTATTGGAAAAAGGATTAGACTTGCGAATGATTCAAGAATTACTTGGCCATGAAGACATCGCAACGACTGAAATTTATACCCATGTTACAAACACGAAATTAACAGAGGTTTTTTTAAAATCCCATCCTCGTTCACGAAAGGAGGAAAAATGAAATATAAAAGAATTTTTATAATTGTTGCTGATTCATTAGGAATAGGAGCAGCAAAAGACGCTGCGAAATATAATGATACAGGAAGCAATACATTACGCCATTTGAGTTACAGTAAGATTGATTTTTCGATTCCAACTTTGGAAAAGTTGGGAATAGGCCTTCTCACAGACGTTTATAATACAAAGGCGGTCAATCATCCGTTAGCAAGCTATGGTAAGATGCAGGAATTAAGTGTTGGTAAAGATACACTTACAGGTCATTGGGAATTAATGGGTTTGAAAGTTGAAACGCCTTTTCCGGCTTTTACTGATACCGGATTCCCACAAGAACTAATCCGTTTGTTGGAAGAAAAGACAGGATATAGCATTATAGGAAACATTTCAGCCAGCGGTACAGAAATAATTAAAGATTTGGGTGAAGAACATATTCGCACCAAATCGTTAATTGTTTATACTTCGGCTGATTCGGTTTTACAGATTGCTGCTCATGAAGAAGTTATTCCAGTTCCTGAATTGTATCGGGTTTGTGAAATTGCCCGTAAAATAACATTGGATCATCCTGAATGGATGGTAGGCAGAATAATTGCAAGACCATTTATTGGATCTGATAAAAGCAATTTTACCAGAACACCCAACAGACATGATTATGCAGTAAAACCCTTTGGACCAACCGTCTTAAATTATTTGAAAGATGCTGATTATGATGTAATTGCAATTGGAAAAATTCGCGATATTTTTGAAGGGGAAGGAATCACTGAATTCTATAAAACGAAAAGTAATCAAGACGGAATGGACAGAACTATTGAAATGGCTCGAAAAGATTTTACTGGAATCTGTTTTGTTAATTTAGTCGATTTCGATGCGTTATTCGGACATCGTCGTGATGCGATTGGATATGCAAAAAGTGTAGAAGAATTTGATAGTGATTTGGCACGCTTATTACCTCATTTAAATGAAAATGATTTATTAATCATATGTGCAGATCATGGTAATGACCCACTGCATGCTGGAACCGATCACACGAGAGAAGATGTACCTTTATTAGTGTACAACAAAATAAGAAAAGGAAAAAATTTAAATACAAGAAAAACGTTTGCCGATGTTGGAGCATCAATAGCTGATAACTTTAATGTGAAAAAACCACTTATTGGAAAAAGTTTTCTATGAGGGAGGAAACATGAATAAAACAGGTTTTGAATTATCGTTGTGTCAAGACGGTCTAATAAAAGGATTCATATGGCAGGAGCAGGAATTTAAAAATAAAGCTGTGCTGATTATTTGCCACGGCA
>JAQUYJ010000063.1 GCA_028691905.1 Bacilli bacterium | reverse complement strand
CAGAAGACATTCTGCACCAACAGATCAGTATACTGTACTATGTAAGCAGTTATGAATTAATCGACAATAACACCAATCCCAATGATACTTTTCTTGCAAATGCGAAAAATTACAACGGATATTATACTATGATGGAAAACTTTGAAGTAGTCGGCATTTTAAAAAAGGAAATCTATCAGTTATTGTCCAGACAGAATGAAGCGCATATCTGGATTCATCAGAATGCAATGTACACAGAAGGGGAAAGTTTCTTACCCATCTCGAAATGGACGGTTTACGAAGAAGATGAGTATGTCTACAGTCGTTTGGTTCATACCTATGCTTCGACGGAGCTAACTGATATTACCAGCCAGGCAGCCCTGGCTCAAAAAGCGTTCATACCCATCGGACTCGGAGCATACTATGAAACACAGAGTTACAATACAGCCAGTCAGCCGGTGTTGAATACATTGCTGCAATGTACGGATTATCGAAGTGCGAAAAAGGCTGAGCCTAAAATATCCCGTTTTTATGATTTGGCGTATACAGGGGGTCATTACAGTCCCTACTTGAATTTTATGTACCGTGAATATCGCATGATTGATCGGGTGAGTGCCTATGTTATCACTATTTTATTGATATTCGGCGGAGTGATTTTCTTTGCAACGCTTTTGAATCTGTATAATTCCATTCACTATTCCGTACAGACCCGGATCAATTATATCGGTGTGATGAGAGCCATCGGTGCAAAAGAGAAATTGATACCCAAACTGTATTTTGTGGAAATGATGCTTATTTTTGGGAAGTCCTTTGTCTGGACGCTCCTGTTTGGGGGAGGGCTGTCCTATTTAATCAAAACACTGGTTGATCGGGGATTTGCCTATTTAGAGCAAATCTTTCCAATCCAGCTATCTGTCCAATTCATTTACTTTTTTGTCACACTGCTGGTAGTCGGTCTGTTTGAAATAGGAATCAGTTTTTTATATTCACAAATTGCCTGTCATCAAGTAGCACATCAACCGATTTTGACGATATTAAAAGAAGAAAAGTAGGGATTGATGATGAAAAAAATAATTTTTATTCTGTTTGTTTTGTTTTTGGGGGGCTGCGGCAATGCTATCAGCCATATCAATCAAGAAGCTACTGTAATACTGTATATAGACTCCCAGGTTGAACCGGAAATCACCTATTCAAGAGGGGTGGGGACATACGACTCGAGCAAGAAGGAATTTGAACTGAAAGTGAAGTCAATTGCTCCGGTTGACATCTGTCTCTCTTATGACGGATACTTATCCAAAACGATTTCCATCTCTTCAGAGGAACTGTTGAGTGGTCTTGTTGAAAAAAATATAACATTTAAAGAAACCAAAAAAACAATGGTTTCCATCCGGGTTATCACAGAAGCTCCATTGGAAGATGTGGAGGTTTTGGGTTGGGATTTTGTTCAGGAGGAAGATTATTTCACCACCCAGCTTCCCAGCAGAGATCAATTTCTGACGATTACCATCCGAGCCGGAATCGATTATCAGGAAAAAACAATTCAGTTGACTCCGGATGATTTGATTACAGGGGTGGTTAAGAAAGAAATTATTTTGCCACGTACCGATCAGGTAATATTATCCACCGATAAAGCGAATCAATATTTACTTAGTGTTCGTAAAGCACATACAGATGAAGTCTTAATGGGAATTCCGGCGCAGGGTAAATATCATTATGTTGTTGAAAAAAACCAGGAAATTTACTATTTTAATTATTTTACCCGAAAAACACACTACATGAAGCTGACACAAGATCAATATTTAACTTCAATTGATGATGGGATGCATTATCGTAGTTACACGATCTCAGCAAGTGCACCTACCTATATCAAAAACAATTTATATTATGAATTAAACAATCATATTTATCCTGCTCCGATTAGTATTGAGGGGAAGGATATTCAGACTATTTATATTTCTGTTTATGCGGAACTGTTTTTTGTCAGCTTTGATGAAAGCAAAATATATTTTCATTATCATAAAGGATTTGCCTATGGAAACCCCTTTGTCTCTATTATGGCAGATGATTTCTTGAGTCCTGTTCTCCACCCGTTAAAAATCAATTATTTTGATGCTGTCAACGGAGTTTATCTGGAAGAGATTTCGATTGATGAAGTAGTCTATCAAGCGGATGAAAATCATGTTTTCACCCAGTTCGAACAGTATCCTTCTCAAATTGACGGTTATGTCATGGCCAATGAGCTGGATGCTATTACTTCTGCTTCCAAGCAGGAGGAAACATGGGAAAGTACGATTTATCTGTTCCCGCAGGCTGAAGGAATTATTATTCATATAGTCGACCAAAACGGCACCCCCCTTGATGCGGAAATTGATAATGTCACGTATACCAAAGTAGGTACCGATTTTGTTTTAACCAATTTACTGTTTGATCCATTGGGATTGTATGAATATCAACTGCTGAATATAAAATATCAAGACAGCTACTATTATGAAAATTTCGTTTTGTTCGCGCAAATGCTGGAGGTTGTTGAAACAGAAGGTAAAGTATATTTAGAATATCTGCAACCGATTGCATTGCAAATTCCATGATTTTTTATTGCTTATAACGAAGTTTTGTGATAAAATAAACATAGATTAGGAGTAACAATTATGAGAAAAACAAAAATTATATGTACCCTGGGACCGGCTGTTGATCAGTACAGTAAACTGAAAAAATTAGTACTGGCAGGAATGGATGCAGCACGGCTTAATTTCTCTCATGGGGATCATCAGGAACAATTAGGAAGAATTGAGAAAATCAAACAGTTAAGAAAAGAACTGGGACTTTCTATTCCCATTATTTTAGATACCAAAGGTCCGGAAATCCGTCTTTATAAATTTGAAAAGGATTTTATTGAAATTGAAGAAAACCAGGAATTCACTTTCTATGGAAAATACGAAACAATCGGAAATGAACAAGGAATCGGAACAACATGCAGTCATCTTTATGAAGATGTTCATGCTGGAAACACCATTTTGGTCGATGATGGAAAAGTAGCATTTGAAGTCATTCGAATTGAAGACAATAATGTCATCTGTAAAGCTTTAAACAGCGGAAAACTATCCAACAAAAAAAGTATGAATATTCCCAATGTTGTAGTCAAACTTCCCTATATGAGCGATAAAGACAAAGCGGATTTACTTTTTGGGATTGAGCAGGGAATCGATTTTATTGCTGCTTCTTTCACAAGAACAGCAGCTGATTTACTGGAAATGAGAGCTTTCCTCGACAGCCATAAAGGAAACAATATTCGGATATTTGCGAAAATAGAAAACGCCCAGGGTATCAAGAACGCTGATGACATTATAAAAGTAGCCGACGGAATCATGGTGGCACGGGGCGATATGGGAGTAGAAATTCCATTCAACGAACTGCCGATTATTCAAAAAGAACTGATCAAGAAATGCTACCGTTCCGGGAAGCATGTTATCACCGCTACGCAAATGCTGGAGTCCATGACAAAAAATCCAAGACCAACACGGGCAGAAGTATCCGATGTTGCCAATGCCATATATGACGGAACAACGATCATTATGCTTTCAGGAGAAACCGCTATGGGTGATTATCCTGTCGAAAGTGTAAAAGCGATGGCAATGATAGCAGAAACCACTGAACAGAGCATTAATTATAAAAAGCGGTTTGAAACAAATCATTTGGATTTGGGATTTGCTGTAATGAGTGCAATCGCCAATGCTGCTGTTATTTCCGCAAACCAAATTAATGCGAAAGCAATCATTGCAGTAACCAGGAAAGGGACTACAGCAAGGAGTATTGCCAACTATCGACCCAATACATTCATTATAGCAGCAACTGCTGATGAAAAATCTTTTCATCAATTACGGTTGGCATGGAACACCTATCCTATTTTGATTAACAGTTTATCTGAATCAATTGAAGAAGCGTTTGATCAGGCAATTGATGCAGCAAGACAGGCAAAAATGATTACAACTGATGATATGATTGTTTTGGCCGGAGGAGTAAACAAAAGCAATTTGCAAACAGGAATTTTAAAAATACACAAAGCATAGTGTTCAAAAAAGCAATGAAATGAATCATTGCTTTTTTAATGTAATTTTAAGAAAAACACTATATAATAAGAAAACGTTTGTATTCAACAAAGTACAATCGGAATATTTCATTGACTTTAGGAATGAATATTTGTATAATAAGCGAAGTAAGGAGAAGCTGATGAAAAAAATATCGATTATTTTGGGGTTATTCTTTTTGTTATTTACGATAACAGGTTGTGAATACCTTACCAATCAAGACGTTCGGGTTGCGTTTGACACCTATGGTGGTGAACCGATTGAACCCGTTTATTTAAATCAACTGGAAGTATTGCCAACACCTGTTAAAGAGGGATATCTGTTTGAAGGATGGTTTTTTGATCGGGCATTTACCGATCCCGCCAGTCTGGATCTGATTGATCAATCAATAACCCTGTATGCACTGTGGAGTTCTCCTACGGTTGAAGTTGTATTTGAAGATTATGACGGAACCATCTTGAAAACACAGATGGTACCAATCGGTGAAAGAGCTACTGCTCCTGAGGTTCCGGTTAGGACAGGTTACCGATTCACCGGTTGGAGCGAAGAGTTTAATCAGGTAACACAGGAAATGACCATTCAGGCGCTGTATGAAGTAGCAACATTTATGGTTTCTTTCTACAATCACGAAGGTGTTTTATTGAAATTTGAAGAAGTGAATTATGGCTTTGGGGTAAGTGCACCATTTCTGGCAGAACGGGAAGGATATGTATTCTTGGGCTGGAGTGAAGATTTCTCCGCTGTCTTTTCCCATTTACAAGTTCACCCGTTATATGAAGAAGTAACTTACCTCGTACAATTTATCGATTATGACGGAACCGTATTGAAAGAAGAAAATGTAACAGAAGGAAGCAGTGCAACCGCACCCCAGGATCCTGTCCGGGAAGGATATGCATTCCTTGGCTGGAGCAAGGATTTTACAAATATTCAATCGAATACAATTGTTATTGCGAAATACTCATCGGGAACCTTTACGGTTACCTACGATTTAGGATATAACAGTGAAACATTTACCCAGGATTATGATTCCGGAAACTATGCGGCTTTACCCAATCAGACAAGAACGGCTTATATTTTTGGGGGCTGGAGCAAGGATGGAATCCGCCTTGAAAGTTTACGGGTATATGAAGATGTAACAATTGTTGCAATCTGGGTTGAAAATGCAACCTATACGCTTTCTTTCGATTCCAGAGGAGGAACGAGTCAAACCAGTGTTCAGGTGGGGACTCATACGACGGTTACGACTCTGCCCACTCCTACAAAATCAGGTTCTGAATTTGTCATGTGGCATTATAACAATGTGGAAGTAAAAGCACCGTTTGTCTATCGTTTTGAAGACAATGTCACTTTACAAGCCGTTTGGACAACACCTTATTATTCCAATGGAACACCGGTGTATTACCGCAATTCCACGACTCAGATTCAGACAGTTGACACCTATGTTCAAAAAGAAAAGGAATTTAGAGGAGTGTGGGTTTCCCATATCGTTGGTGATATTTCCCGATACTCATCCAAGGAGCAAATGCAAAATCAATTGTTGGATGTATTGGATAAAATGGTAGAATGGAATATGAATGCTATTGTTTATCATATCCGTACCCATAATGATGCTTATTATCCGACCGAATTAAGTCCAATAGCAAGCTATGTATCGGCAGCGGATTTTTCGGAA